>JAFWGD010000167.1 GCA_017515355.1 Coriobacteriales bacterium | reverse complement strand
GCGTGGGTGCCGCACACTGCCACGAGGCCCTCGTATGCCATGGTGAAGTTCTCGATCGACTCATGGAAGCGGCTCTGCTCACGATAGAGCGCTCCGAGCTCGTTGCAGACGGAAATCAGGTCCGAAAGGCCCTCCTCGCCCTTTTCGATGCACTCTGCGCGTGCCTCGAGCATGAATTTCTCGGCATACTCCATGCCGTTTCCGTAAGCTTCGTCTATTCTCTCAACGATATTTGCCATTAATGCCCCTTTCATCTGGGAATTGCGCATGGATAAACTATATCATCGTTGCGCCATCCAAAGGCGCGCGCGCAGAAAAAACGGCCGACACGCGAATCGCGCATCGGCCGTTTCGATTGCAAGCAGCTAAGCGCTGTGCAGCGATTACCAGCCCCAGTAATATGGGGTGCTGAGAAGGGTGTAGAGCCCGAACGCCGCCAGAAGGATTCCGAAGACGATGAGTCCAACGGCGCATCCCCTGTTGTTCATCGCAGCCTTCGCCCTCTTATCGGCGATGACATCCTCCTCCGGTCTGGTGGAGAAGTAGGATGCATCGGCCTTATCGCCAGTTGCCTTCGAGAGGATGAACCTTCCACCAACCTCGCGCAGCTCTCCGATCATGAAGACCTGGTAGTTCAGCGGAATTCCGATCTCGACGAGATGGTATCCCCTGAAGCGATCGAACGAGACGTTCTCATGATTTGCAGCCTGCTGGAGGATTCCAGAGAGCGCCATGCCAAGCAGCATGCCGGTGAGAGGATCGGAGCCGCCACGCGGAACGCCGAAGCCGCCGAAGCCCTGCGGGGGACGTCCGCCGCCAAAGCCGCCGGTGGGGCGACGACCGCCACCGAAGCCAGCGGGAGGTCTCTGCGCGAACATGACGTTGCTGCCGAGCTCATCGTCGTCGATCCTGCCGCCGCCAATGCCTGCAAGCGCAAGCGCGGGAGCGGGGGCCTTGGGCATGATGCTCATCAGCGCCACATAAGCCCTGTTGGAAAGCGAGTTGACCATCTGAACGAAGGAGGAGGTCCAACTCGGCTGCTCGGCAACGCAGAAGAGGGCGCCGGAAGAAGTGCGCCTCGAACCCGTGTAGAGCCTCTGAGAGATGTCCGAGTTGGGATCCTCGATCCTGTCGTACATGCTGAGCAGCTTAACTTCGCCGCCGATGCTCGCGAGGTCGATGTAGACCTTGGCGTCGCAGGAGCCATCCGTGATGTAGAACTGGTCGACGGATCTCTCGTGCGAGGCGACGTTCTCCTCAGTGCCCATTCCGTCGGTGGCGACGATCTCATAGCACGTGGCATCGTAGAAGGCCACCTGCTTGCCCGAGAACGGACCCTCCGCGGGATTGTCAGAACCCGTGGTTCCGATGAGCTCGACGTAATGCTTGTAACCGGGCGCAGTCTCCCCTAGCTCGGTCAAGATCTCGATTGCATCTTTGATCTTGGTCGGCTTCATATAGCGCATCTCTTGGATGCTCTCGTCTGCACTTGCAATCCTGGATGTTGATTGCTTCTTGCCTCTAACTAGCATCACGATGCCGATGACGACAACGGCGATGCCGAGGATAATTGCGCCATATTCCATGTTACAGACCCAACTCGCTCTTCAGACGTGCAAGCTCGTCCTCGACGGCATGGTTGCGCTCGACGATTGCGAATTCATCGACAGGCGCATAGTCGTCTGCGTTGATCTCGGTGAATGCAGCGGCGATTGCCTCCTTCTCGGCAACCTTCTGCTCCATCTTCTCGAGCTTTGCGAATGCGGAATCGGTGGAGGTGGAGCTGATCGTGCGGGCAACGCCCTCGGTGGCCTCTGCCATCTGTGCGCGTGCAATGATCAGATTCTCGCGGGCGCGTGCCTCCTCGAGCTTGGCCTTGAGAGCCCTGACCTGGTCGCGGAGCTTTGCGGTCTGCTCGGCGATCTTCTGATAGGACTGCTCGAATACGGCGACCTGCTTCTCGACGCCGACCTTCGAATCGAGAGCCTTGCGAGCAAGATCCTCGTTGCCCTGCTTGAGGGCTGCCTTTGCCTTGTTCTCCCAATCGAGAACGTTCTCCTTGGCCTGCTCGAGCTGGCTCTTTGCGATCTTCTCGCTAGCCATCGCCTGGCCGAGGCCCTGAGTTGCCACGTCAACCTGATCCTCCATCTCGAGAATGAGCTGCTTGACCATCTTCTCCGGGTCTTCAGCCTTGTCGAGGAGATCGTTGATGTTAGCCTTCAGGATGTCACTGATTCTCTTGAAAATTGCCATAGTAGTCATCTCCTTATATCGATGGCAGTTTAACGGTGATTTGATTCTATCACTCACGGAACGCTGTTGACGTGCGTTTGGAATCTTTTTTAACCAATTCTCATGCTTTCCGTTGCTTTTCAGGCTGATTGCCAGGGCAGTCGCTTCTTCTGGATTCGACGCTCCATGCGGACAGAAAGGCTCTGCCCCCACGCTATTGCGCAGGGGCAGAGGGTTCAACGCTATGGGCGATTGGCCTAAATCTTGTAGAGCTCGCGCTCGACGTAGGTGCAATGCAGGATCTGATGCGCATTGTGGCTGTTGGGCCTGTCGAGGTATTCGTCGTACATCATCTTGACCTCGGGGTTTTCGAGGCTTCTGCGCAAAGGCATGTTGTCGTCGATATTGTAGGTGCCCTTGATGCGAGCGGCAGGGATCGACTTGATGGACTTCTCCCAAGCGGAGTGCTGGGGCTGTCCGCCGCCGTTGATGCAACCGCCGGGGCAGGTCATGATCTCGACGAAATCGTAATGCGCCTCGCCGGACTTGATGGCCTGGATGAGCCTCTCGGCATTGTTGAGGCCTGACGCGACCGCGATGCGGAGCGTGGTCTCCCCCACCTGATAGGTTGCCTCCTTGATGCCCTCGAGTCCGCGGGTCTCCTCGAAGATAAGCGGCACGTCGGCCTCGGGGCCGGCGAGGATGACCGCTGCCGTGCGCAGGGCAGCCTCCATGACGCCACCGGATGCGCCGAATATGACGGCAGCGCCGGTGGACTCGCCCATAATCGGGTCGAAGGGCGTGTCCTTGAGCATGTCGAAGACCATGCCCGACTCGACGATCATGTCGGCGAGCTCGCGCGTGGTAAGCGAGAAGTCTGTGGGCATGCAGCCGTTGTCGAGCCTTTGCTCCTCACGCTCGATCTCGAACTTCTTGGCCGTGCAGGGCATGATCGAGACGACGACTATCTTGCTCGGATCGATGTGGTTCCTCTCGGCCCAGTAGGTCTTGATCAGCCCTCCATGCATCTGCTGCGGAGAGCGGCAGGTCGAGAGATTCGGGAGCAGGTCGTGGTGATAGTGCTCGCAATACTTGATCCAACCTGGGCAGCAGGAGGTGAACATCGGCATCGTGCCGCCGTTGACGATGCGATCGATGAGCTCTGTGCCCTCCTCCATGATTGTGACGTCGGCAGCCCAGTCGACATCGAAGACGTAGTCGAATCCGAGGCGCTTGAGAGCGGTGACCATCTTGCCCTCGGTGTTGGCGCCGAGCGGCTCGCCGAAGCGATCGCCCAGTCCGACGCGGACCGAAGGAGCGGTGATCGCGATGACGATCTTGTCCTCGTCCTGGATGGCCTCGCGCACCTGGTTGGTCTGGCTCTTGAGCGAGAGCGCGCCTGTCGGGCAGGCTGCGATGCACTGTCCGCAGTTGACGCAGTTGACCTCGGCCATATCACGCCCGAACGCGTGCTCGATATGGGTCGCGAAGCCGCGATCCGCAGGCGTGAGGACGCCGACCTGCTGGGTCTTCCTGCACACTGCCACGCAGCGGCGGCATAGGATGCACTTGCTGTTGTCCCTGATGAGGTGCGGTGCGCTCTCCTCGAGCTGGGGCTTCAGATCCTCGATCTGGTAGCGCACGTGATCGACGCCGAGGTCCGCGCAGAGCTGCCTGAGCTCGCAGTTGCCATTGCGCTCGCAGGTCGTGCACTCCTGACGATGGTTGGACAGGATGAGCTCGAGCGAGTTGCGGCGAGACTTGCGGATTGCCGGCGAGTCGGTCGTGACGACCATGCCATCGCTGACGGGATAGACGCATGCGGCCACGAGACCGCGGGCACCGGTGGCCTCTACGAGGCACATACGGCAGCTGCCGAACTCGTTGATGCCCTTGAGGTAGCACAGAGTGGGAATCTTGATGCCAGCCTCGCGTGCCGCATCGATAATCTTGTAATCGGCGGGAACTGAAACCTCCACGCCGTCGATAGTGACTTTGACCATGTTGTTCTCAGCCATCATCATCACCTAACCTTTGGAGATCGCGCCGAATCGGCAAGTGTCGATGCATGCACCGCAGTGAATGCACTTGAGCTGATCGATGATGTGGGGCGATTTGATCTCTCCCACGATTGCGAAGACCGGGCAATTCCTGACGCAAGCGGTGCATCCGATGCAGATCTCCGGATCGATGGTGTAGGTGACCAGCTGCCTGCAGACGCCAGCGCCGCAGTGCTTGTCGTTGACATGCTCCTCGTACTCGTTGCGGAAGTGCTTGAGCGTGGAGAGCACCGGGTTGGGCGCGGTCTGGCCGAGGGCGCAAAGCGAGCTCGTCTTGAGGTGAGCGCAGAGCTCCTCGATGATCTCGAGGTCTTCCGGAGTGCCCTTGCCGTCGATGATCTTGTCGAGGAGGCCGAGGAGGCGCTTCGTACCGATTCTGCACGGAACGCACTTTCCGCACGACTCGTCGACGACGAAGTCGAGGAAGAAGCGCGCGATATCGACCATGCAGTTGTCCTCGTCCATGACGATGAGGCCGCCCGAACCCATCATCGAGCCGATCGCTCCGAGCGATCCGAAGTCGATCGGGGTGTCGAGATGCTTGGCGGGAATGCATCCGCCGGAAGGTCCGCCGGTCTGGGCGGCCTTGAACTCCTTGCCATTGGGAACGCCGCCGCCGACCTGCTCGATGATCGTGCGCAGCGGAGTGCCCATCGCAACCTCCACCAAGCCGGCCTGCTTGATCTTGCCGCCGAGGGCGAAGACCTTGGTGCCGGTGGTGTCGTCGGTGCCGATTGCCTTGAACGCAGCGGCGCCGTTATTGATGATGTAGGTGATGTTCGCCCAGGTCTCAACGTTGTTGAGAACCGTGGGCTCATCGAAGAGTCCCTTGTTGGCCGGGAACGGAGGACGCGACCTCGGCTCTCCGCGGTGACCCTCGATCGAGGTGAGCAGCGCGGTCTCCTCGCCGCAGACGAACGCGCCGGCTCCAAGGCGCAGGCCGAGGTCGAACGAGAAACCGGTGCCGAGAATGTTCTCTCCGAGCAGGCCCTTTGCCTTGGCCTGATCGATTGCGATCTGCAGGCGGCGAACCGCAATCGGGTACTCTGCGCGGACGTAGATGTAGCCTTGGCTCGCGCCGATCGCGAAGCCGGCGATCGCCATCGCCTCGACCACTGCGTGCGGGTCGGACTCGAGGACGGAGCGATCCATGAACGCGCCCGGGTCTCCCTCGTCCGCGTTACATGCAACGTATTTGATGCCATCGGGGCTGACTGCGTTCTTGGTGAACTGCCACTTGCGGCCGGTCGGGAAGCCAGCGCCTCCACGGCCCCTCAGCCCGGACTC
>JAFWGD010000166.1 GCA_017515355.1 Coriobacteriales bacterium | reverse complement strand
CGAAGTGGCTGAAGTTCCAGAAGAGGATGCACGGCAGCTCGGGATTGGCCTTGAGGGCCTCGAGATCGTACGAGTAGCCCTTCGCTTCGAGACCGTACCTCCGAGCGGCGAGGAGAATGTTCTTGGCCTTGCTGCCATCGCGCGAAACGCCGCAGTCCTTGCGCACCTGCTCAAGAGGCTCCCAGCGCCCGAAATGGGCCAGAATCATGGTCAGGCAGGCGGCACCGCATTCGGTCGCCTCCATCTGCATGACAACTGGAACGTTTTTCAAGCGCATCGCCATATCGGGCTATTCACCGCCGAATAGGTATGAGATCGGAGGAACCTCTTGGGTGACGATCGTGACGGGAACATCCATCCCCACCTCGATCGTGTCGTTGAGATCCTTGGGAACAGCCACCTCGACCAAAAAGCTCCATTCGCCGAGTCCGAGCGTGGTGGATACGTAGTCGCCAACCTGCTCGGCAACCTCTCGCTTCGAAAGGGGCATGGAGCTGTGGACCTCGATGATCTGGCTATCGAAGCCCGCCACCTCGACGATGCTGTCCTTCGTCACCTCGATAGATTCGTCGGCGGGAACGTAGCAGTAGATCGTATCGCCCAAGACCACTCCAGGCATAGAGACCTCGACGGGAATCTTGGCCGTCGCCGCCCAGATGATCGCTGCGACGAGCAGCGCAGCCACAGCCAGGGCAATCGCCCAAGCGCCCGGATTTGCGACTTTGATATATCGATCCAAGTCCTCGACGGAAGCAGCTCTGCGCAATGCCTCTTCCCTGAAAAGCACGTCGTTACGAGCCTTGGGGGCGCTCATTCAACCGACCTCCTGCTAAAAAATGCAATATATCATTAAGGATAATTGAAAATGCGCGAATAACGGGCGCGATTCATGCACAATATGGCACTTTTTAGCATAATCTCTCCGTAAAAAGGACACATGATATAATTGGACTGTTGACCGAGGAACAGCGCTCCGGCCATGTTCCGAATGGGGTGCAGGCAGAGAGGAATCTGAATGGCCGCAAGAAAGTTCGATGGAAGCGACGTGAAAGGACGCTTCGAGCTGACAGATGAGCAGCTCGATGCCATCTCCGGCGGAGTGTCGTTCAGCAGCATCACAAGGCCTAACGGCCTCACACTCTCGAAGCGCTGCGCATGCGGGTCCAGGATGATCCTGATGAAGGGCTCGGAGGGATTCTTCTATCGATGCCCCAAGTGCGGTCAGGACCTGCACGTCGTGGCAACATAGCTCAACATTCGCAACCGCCATCTTGCAAAAGGAACGGGCCGAGCATCTTCGCTCGACCCGTTTGCATTGCCAGGGCAAGGCAACCTTTGGCTCATCGCATGCGACGAGCCATCCGGTTCATGGAAAAGGCGGTGATAAACTCGCTACGCGAGCTTGGCCAGGCCCTCCTTGAAGCGTGCAAGGCTCGCCAGCACGTCCTGATCTACGAGTGCCAGCTGATCTGCCAGCTTGTCAGAGCTTGCAAGCTGACTCGCGAGTTTGTCCACTCCGAGTGCAAGTCCTCCGACGACCTTGTCGAGACTATCGTCAGAGAGCTCATCGAAGAGCTTCTTGACCTCGGAGACGGCAACCTTGACGCCGTT
>JAFWGD010000165.1 GCA_017515355.1 Coriobacteriales bacterium | reverse complement strand
GGCTGATCGTGTAGGAGATCGCTCCGGATGCCATTCCGCCGGCATCGACGGTCTCCTCGATGGCGACCCTGAGGTTCTCGACGTCGTTGAGCGCGTCGAAGATCCTGATGATGTCCATGCCGTTGCGAACAGTAGCTCTGACGAATCGTCTGACGATGTCATCGGGATAGTGCTTGTAGCCAAGGATGTTCTGGCCCCTTAGAAGCATTTGGAGCTTCGAGTTCGGCAGCTTGGCGCGCAGTTTGCGCAGGCGCTCCCAAGGATCCTCATCGAGAAAGCGCAGGCAGACGTCGAAGGTGGCTCCGCCCCAGCACTCGACCGAGTAGTAACCCGCTTGGTCGATCTTGTCGAGGATCGGCTCCATCTTGTCGTAGGAGAGCCTGGTTGCGATGAGGCTTTGGCTTGCGTCGCGTAAGACGGTTTCGGTAAAACCTACTCGTCGTTTTTCCATGAATTACCTCCGCAAATAGTTCAACGCATTTAAGCCTTGAAAGAATAATCCAAATGGGTGTTCAGGGGAGCGCCAATTATCCTTGGAGGCCGTATTCAGGGCATGGGAGCGCATATCGCCAGCGGTGAACGGCGTGGTGCGATGAGATGCGCCATGAAGCGAACGGATTTGCGGCGTTTTGACGTGTTGGGAAAGGGCGCTGAGCTACGCTCAGTGAACGAGATGGACCTCTCCGCTGCGGATTGTGCAGAGGGCGCCGTCAGGGGCTTGGAGGACCATCGTTCCGTCGTCTGAGATGCGCACCGCAGTGCCCTCGGCGACGATCTTCCCATCGGCGTCCTGCGCGGCCACATGGCTGCCGATGAGAACGTCGGAATCGTTGCATTCGGCAGCGAACGGGGCGAATCCCTCGGCCTTCCAGAGCTCGTAGGCTACGGCTAGCTCGTCTAGCACCTCGCGACCTATCTCGGTGGGTTCGGGACAGCTCTCGACGAGGTCGGCGAGGTATGCCGGCTGCGCCATGTTCGTGGCGAAGGCCTCTGTCGGGCGATGGACGTTGACGCCGAGGCCCACGCAGATCGCGCCATCGCGCGACTCGGCCAGTATTCCGCAGATCTTGCGGTAGGGGAAGGTGGCCTTGGGGGCGATCGACTCGTCAGGGCGTTGTGCCTGCTCCCCTCCAGCGAGCGGCACCACGATGTCGTTTGGCCACTTGAGCGCGACCTCTCCGCAGCGCTTGCGCAGCGCGCGCAAAACGGCGATGCCGGAGACGAGGCTCAGCGTTGCGGGGTCGGCCGATTCCGGTCGCAGCAGCACCGACATGTAGAGGCTGCCCTCGGGGCTGACCCAGGTGCGTCCCTGTCTGCCGCGCCCGGCGGTCTGCCTGCGCGCGATAACCGCGAGGCCTTCTGCAGCCCCATCGGAGATGGCTTGCTTGACCACGTCGTTGGTCGAGCCGATCTCATCGTATATCTCCAAGCGAAATTTCAACATCTACCTCGTGTTTCGCTTGACTCCGGGGAAACGCTCGCGCAGGGTCTCCAAGCCCTTCGCCAACAGCTCGTCGGTCGAATCGCCGAACGCCTCTCGGAGCAATGCATACTCGTCGATGGCAGCTTGGCCATGGTGCACGCACGCAGCTCCTGCATCGCTTCCGCAGCCTATGGTCACGCCGCGAGACGCTGCATCGCGCAACGCCTCGATATGGGAGGCCTTGATTCGCTCGAGCACCTCGTCGGGGAAGCGCCCGGTGCCTATGAGGTTGCAGATCGGCGCAAGCGTCGGGACCCAGATCGTGCCCGAACGGGCGAGCGCCTCCCGTGCGGCCGCATCGGTGTAGTAGCCGTGCTCGATGCTGTCTACTCCGGCCTCCGCGGCATCCTTAACCGCCTGTGCGCCGTTGGCGTGCGCCATAACCGCGAGACCCTTTCCGTGCGCGTAGGAGATGATCGCCTCCATCAGCTCACCGTCGAGGGCATAGCCGGTCAGCGTGCCGAATTCGTTGAAGTCGAGGATTCCCGTGAACATCACCTTGATGAATGTCGCGCCAGCCTCGATCGAGCTGTCGACGAGAGCCTTGCAGCCCTCGAGGTCGTCGAAGGCGCATCCGATGAACGAGCCGTAATTTCCGCGCATATGCAGTGGAAGCACCGGTGTGGAGTACTCTATCCCATACTCGCTGGCGATGCGCGCCGCGAACGCTCCGGCGCCGTGCTTGTCGCCTCCATCTCGCAGGTAGGTGCAGCCGCGAGATGCATATTCTGCCAGCGTGGAGCGTACGAAGGCCTCATCGGGGACCTGCGCATGTCGTGCCAGGGCGGCCTTCCAGTCATCGCCGTCCAGCACCATATGGATGTGCGCGTCGTATGGGATCACGCTGCTTGCTCCGTTCAATGCATCCTCGCCAATCGTCTGACAACCGCACCATTGTAATACAATGACGAGTGTCGAAGGCCCTGCGAGTGGGAGTGGAGTGCGAATGCGCATCGTGGTGGATGGCATAGAGGTCGAGGTGACCCGCAAGAAGGTCAAGAACATCAACCTGCGCGTCCTGAAGGACGGGCGGGTGACCGTCTCCGCGCCGCACTATATCGACGACGCTCGCATCGAGCGCTTCGTTCGCTCCAAGGCAGACTGGATCCGCAAGAACCGAGCCGCGATGGCCTCCGCTCCAAAGAACAGAATCTCCGAGTGCAAGACCGGAGACACGGTTTACGTTTGGGGAGAGAAGCTCCGGCTGGTCGTGGTCGAGGGGAAGAAGGCTGGATACAAGGTAGATGGCCAGAGCCTCATTCTCAACGTTGCCGGCGGATCCACCAAGGAGACGCGCTTGGCTGCGCTCAACCGTGCGTATAAGGAGATGCTCGAAAGCGAGGCGGGGGCGGTGTTCGCGCATTGGGAGTCGCGCACTGGGCTGCATTGCCGCGAATGGCGCACGAAGCGCATGAAGACGCGATGGGGGAGCTGCAATTCGCGCGAGCGCAGGATCTGGCTCAACACCGAGCTTGCGAAGTATCCGAAGGATTGCCTCAGCCTAACCGTTCTGCACGAGCTGGCGCATCTCAAGGCCGCAAATCACGGGCCCGAATTCTACGCCATCCTCGACAGGCACATGCCGATTGGCGCTCGGTCAAGAAGAGGATGCGGGCGCTCTCCGATTAGGGTTCCCGCAGGTAGCAGGCCTAATTGGATTCCTCAGCGGGCGCATCTTCCGCAGGCGCTTCCTCCGCTGCGGGTTCGGGCTCGGATGGAGCGAGCGTGATGACCCAGAATTCATTGCCCGGAACGGCCTCTCGCAGCGCTGCGATCTGATCTTCCGTCAGCAGTTCAAAGCATTTGAGGTCGGGAAGGTCCTGATAGAGCTGGACGACCTCGATCTGCAGCCCTAGGCTCTCAAT
>JAFWGD010000164.1 GCA_017515355.1 Coriobacteriales bacterium | reverse complement strand
CACATCTGCACGTCGCCGCCGGCACCATAGACGCTATCGACGACGCACTCTCCCGTCGATACGCTGGCCGCTCCGCCCATAGCCTTGCGGCCGTAATAGAGGGACGCGCCGAAGGTGTTCTGGAGCCCGTCGGAGTTGTTGTTGAGATACCCCGTTGGAGAGGCGAAGATCCTGTTGCGGAACAGCCTGTTTCCTATCTGGATCGGTTCGAATAGATGCGGGTACTTCAGCTCTCCCATGGCAGCCCCTTTCGTATTCCTCCCATGCTTTGCGCGCTCATATATTACGCGCGTCCATATATATCCATTTAAGATTATAGCCATATGGGATTGGCATTCGAGCACGAATGGAAAAGAGTTGACTGTGCTTTCAGCGCCCAATCCCTATCCAAGTGCGAACAGATTGCCGAGGCGAGATTCCCCGCCCGGATTTGCATGATCTGGCTAGAAATGGGAATATGATTTCGAAAACTTAAAAATGCTTCATTTTTTCGGAATCGGAGCGATGCAATGGAGAAAACGCACATCGTCAGGCAGAGGTATCTCGATGCCGCAACGCACCAGCGCAACAAGGACATGGTGAAGATCATCACAGGCCATACGCAGTGCGGGAAGAGCACGCTGCTGAAGGATATCGGACGGCATTTCAAAGAGAAGTCTCCAAACCTTGAAATCATCTACATCGATTTGGAGGGGGGCGCAGAGCAAATCGCCACCAGCGCAGATCTCAGCGAGTATCTGCATTCCAAGCTCGACCCGAACGCCCCATCATGCATCCTGATAGACGAGATCCAACTCGTACCAGGCTGGCAGAACGTCATCAACACGATTCATGCCGACTACGACTGCAACATCTTCGCGACCAGTTCGCACGCGCTCTCGGCATCGGATACGCTCAGCACATTCCTCTCAGGCGGTTACGTCGAGATCAAGATGCTGCCGTTGACGTTCTCGGAGTACCTTCAGTTCGCGGGAATCGAACTCTCTGACGACAGAACAATGGGGGTCTTCGAGGACCGCAGGCCGATGACGGTCGACCGTATCTTCGAGCGCTACATCAAGTTCGGGGGGCTTCCTGCCATGGCCGATATCGACATTACCGAGCAGGAGCATTTCGACTACTTCAGCTCGGTTGTGCAGCCGAATCTGCAACGGAACATCTACCAGGGCACCCAGGAGATGCTCGCTCATAAGATCTCGAATCCGCCATTGCTCAAGCAGGTCGCCAGATACCTTGCCAAAGCATGCGGATATGCGATCACATCCAGCAATGCCGCGGCCGAGCTGAGCGAGTCCGGAATGACTATCAGCGACAAGACCGTCAGGGCCTACGTCCGCTTCCTTTGCAGCCTCTGCCTCTTCTACCCTTCCTCGCGCTACGACATCCACACGAACACGATACTCAAGTCTAAGAAACGCTACTACATCGGAGACCTCGGCATGAGGTCGTTCCTCTGCGGCTACGGCGAATCGGATGACGAGAGTGCGTTCAAGACTGCGGTATGCTATCAGCTGCTCTCCGAGGGCTACAACGTGTTCTCTGGGAAGCTGTATGGCAACGAGATCGATTTCCTAGCGCTCAAGGGTGGCCAAAGGCTCTACGTTCAGGCTTGCAACGAGATGCTTCCCGGGCTCGAGGCGCGCATGCGCCAAGTCGCGCCGCTGCGCGCAATCCGCGACAATTACGAGAAGATAATCGTAACAAGGCGCGGCTTCTATCCAAGCAACATCGGAGGCATCAAGATCTTGACGGCGCAAGAGTTCTTCCTGAAGCACGGCTAGACCGAGCTCTGCCGATCCAATAGCTTGAAGATGCAAAACGCCCCGCACCTTATATGATGCGGGGCGAATTGCAGGTTTATGTCGTCATCCCATCTGCGCTAATCAATTAGCAACGAATCGCTTGAGCGAACCGTGCGGGAAAAGAGCCTGCCATTAGCTGCGAGCTGCAGCGACAGCCTCCTCGCCCAGGGTGGCCTCTGCTTCCTTGATAGCCAGAGGATCGCCATGCTTTCCACCGGTCTTCGGGACAAGGATCCAGAGGAGGATGGCAGCGACGATCTGGCAGGGGCCAGTGAAGAGGAGATATCCGAAGGTTGCACCGAAGCCGCGGACGACGGCAGCGCAAACCAGCGGGCCACCAACGGAGCCGATCATGGAAATCGTAGCAACGATTCCAGGGCCGACTGCACGGATCGATGGCGGGTAGATCTCGCAGTTGATGGTGTTCATCAGCGCACCCTGACCGCCGAAGATTGCATAGACGATCATGAATCCGAAGAAGAACACATGGTTGACGCTAGTTCCCTGATGACCAAGGATGTAGAACAGTCCGAACATCATTGCACCGAAGATGATGCAGATGAGGGCCAGGATAGCCTTGCGGTTCCAGACGTAGTCGGACATGGTCGACCAGAGGAGCTGCGAACCAACCATGACGATGGAGCTGACGGAGTTGATAGCTCCAATGAAGGTGATGTCGAAGCCGATCTCGATGAGAGCTGCGTTTCCGAAGGTGTTCATACCTGCGAAGTAGCCCATCCAGAGAGCGTAGACGATACCGAAGATCCAAGTCATCGGATAGGAGAGGACCTTCTTGAGGGCCTTTGCGGTGGTGTTCTGG
>JAFWGD010000163.1 GCA_017515355.1 Coriobacteriales bacterium | reverse complement strand
CCCAAACCAAGAAGAGATGAATGAAGCAGATGATCGTGTTCAGCACGCCCATGGCAACTATGAGGACGATGGCGACGGCAGCAAGTATGCACAGGGAGATGACGCGCGCCCAACCCTTGCGCTTCTTGGAGAGGCGCTGGATGAAGCCGAGCTTGGCCATCCTGAACACGATGTACGTGACAGCGCCAATGCCAACCATGCTGCCTATGAAGAGGAAAGCGAGCCAGATCACCGAAGCTCCAATGGTCGAAAGTTGAACGAAACGCATTGCAACAGAACAAGTTTAGAGCATATGGGAATAACCCAAGCGGCTCAGAAACCGAAATCACTTGGCGTTTTCGGTCAAACAACCTTTTGCTATAGTTGTTGCTGAACAGAGGCTAGCAACCAAGAGAGTGACCTCAGATGCTCGAAGGCAACATCATACTCATCGGCATGCCAGGCGCGGGCAAGTCGACCCTCGGAGTCGTCCTTGCGAAGATCCTGGGCAAGAACTTCCTCGATGCCGATCTGCTGATCCAATGCAAGCACGGCAACACGCTGCAGGGCCTGATCGACAAGCTCGGCGCAGAGGGATTCATTAAGATCGAGAACGAGGCCCTGCGCGAGGTGGAGGCGCGCAATACCGTCATCGCAACCGGCGGAAGCGCAATCTACAGCGACGAGGCGATGGACCATCTGGCATCGATCGGAACCGTGATCTACCTGCGCTGCACTCTCGAGGAGGTCAAGCAAAGGCTCGAGGACTTCGACGAGCGCGGAATAGTGGTAAGGGATGGCGTCGAGATGAGCCTCGATGCGCTCTACGCCGAGCGTTGCCCGCTCTACGAGAAGCGCGCCGATATCGTCGTCGACGTCGATGGGCTCTCCACCACTCGTGCCGCACGCAAGATCGCCTCTCGCTACATAGAAACCTAGAAGGAGGAACCAACAATGACACCTGAGCTCACACTGATCGTAAAGACCGGTTGCCCCTATTGCGCCAAGGTGAAGCGCTTCATGCAGAAGCGCAGAATCGATATCCCCATGCAGAACACGAGCGACCCGGAAGTCGTCAAGTTCCTCATCGAGAAGGGCGGCAAGGAACAGGTGCCGTGCCTGTTCATCGATGGAGAGCCGATGTACGAGTCGGACGACATCATCGCCTATCTGGACAAGATCTTCTAGCTCCGTCACGATAGCCCAATAAGGATAGAGCAATCCCTTCGCCATTCGCGCTGCGCGGATAGCTTCTGTTCGCGCGCTGATTCATTGTGCTGAGTGGCGTATAATGTTGGCGGCAGAACGACAGGTGCCCGAAGCTCCTCGAGCGATGTGCCGCCTAAAGCACATGCGCCCCGAAGACCGAGATTGCCGAGGGCATCCACGAGAAAGGAATCGGAATGATTACCGCATCGACCATCCAAGGCATCATAGACGCGCTGGAAAGCGGCAAGGCTGCGCAGGTTGACCCCGAGGATATCCCCTGCTTCAGCGCAGCAGCGCTCGAGAACAGCCCGCTCATCAAGCAGGATCACCTCGCCGATGTGCTGGCGAACCTCACCGCAGATGACATCCCCACGCTAAAGCGCGCGCTAGCTTCGCTCGAGCTCAACGACCAGGCGTGGCTCGGGTTCAAGATCATTCTAGATGCGGAGAAGTACGTGGTGGAAGATCCGATCAGCCCTGCGCGCGGAGCCGGCCTCGACCCGATCTCGACGATCTACTTTGCCAATGAGGGCAAGGACATCGTCTGCT
>JAFWGD010000162.1 GCA_017515355.1 Coriobacteriales bacterium | reverse complement strand
GCTACCAGACCGCATTGGACATCATGGACATGATGATGGTGGGCGATACCTACGAGCGTGCGAGCCTCTACAACAACATGTCGCTGACCTATCTCGCGATGGACGAGATCGATTCCGCCTTCAATTACGCGACCGCAGGCTATGAGATCATGGCCCGTCTGCATCCAGGCGAGAGCGAGGAGGCGATCTCGTTGAGCAACCTCGCATCGCTGGCGCTTCGCAAGGGCGACCTCGAGATGGCGCAGAGGCACGCTGGCAAGGCGCTCGACATCTACGAGACCAGGAAGAACACGAGCGGCCACTATCCGGCGATCCTCAATATGAACGCCGTCATAGCTTTTCGCAAGGGCGAATACGATAAGGCGCTCGAGGGCTTCGAGAAGTCCGCGGAGTTCACGCGCAAGAACTTCGGCGAGAACATCGACTACGCTGCGGCAATCGCCAACATCGGCTCGGTCTACAAGGCGCTCGGCGACGATGCCAAGGCCCAGGAGTGCCTAGCCCAAGCCGCTGAGATTAAGTCGAGGTTGCAGTGAGCAAAGCGCTGGATATGAGCGAGGAGTTCTTCTGGAGGGTGGCGATGCCATCTCTCAAGGAGAGCTTTCCGAACCACTGGGATAGGATCGGCGCAGGGCTGGTCGGCAACGGCTCGGAGTGCCTCGGGTTCGACGACGACCTCTCAAGCGATCACGACTGGGGCATCGAGTTTTTCATGTGGCTGACGCAAGAGGACTTCGCCGAGATCGGCGAGCAGGTCATCGAGTGGAAGCGCGCTCTTTTCGCGGCGCATCCCGAGGAGCCGTTCCGCGTCATAAGCGACTACGGCGTACGCTCGACGGTGATGACCCCGCAGGCCTTCTTCATCAGCCTGATCGGCAGTCCGGGCGCACCTGAGAAGATCCTCGATTGGAGGCGCGTTCCCGAGGCGAACTTCGTCATGGTCACCAATGGGCGCATCTTCACGGACCCGATAGGGGAGTTCACCGCCATCCGAGAGGCGATCCTCAAGTACTACCCGCGCGATCTGTGGCTCAAGAAGATCGCTGCCAGGTGCCTCGCCGTTGCGCAAACCGGGCAATACAACTACCTGCGCACAGCTCAGCGCGGTGACAGGGTGACCTGCGAGGTGATCCTCGCTAAGTTCGTCGAGGACGTCATCTCGATGGTCTTCCTTCTCAACAAGCGCTTCATGCCTTACTACAAGTGGGCCCTTCGCGCGATGAGGGATCTGCCTCTGCTGTCGGCGCAGATCGCCCCCAAGCTCGAGCAGCTCTACTCTGGCGAGATGGTGGAGGGCGAGATTCCGGCTGGCAACGTGGTCGTTCACGAGATCGAGCCTGTTGACAAGAGCCGTGCCATAGTCATCGAGGTGATCTGTGCCCTGATAGCCGATGAGCTGAGGCGCCAGGGCCTCTCCGATTCGTCCAGCACGTTCCTCGTTCAGCATGGCGAAGAGGTCCAGAGCCGAATCGAGGACGCGAAGCTCGCTAGCCTTCCTACGCAATATGAGTAGAATATCTATATATACAATCTAGCCTTCAAGCAAGAGATCTGGAGGAAACGCGATGGCAGAGAAGTACACTGAAGAGATCATCAAGATCGAGTGGGACATGTTCGACAAGGTCAACAACGAGGGCGGGCGCGCCTCTTGCCAGGATGACTGGCGCACCTTCTACATCATGCGCTCGGCTCAGTTCGACGCATGGAACGAGGCGATGAGGGAGAGCTATCTCGCCGACCTCAACAATGCGCTCGCATCCGACCGCAACCTGCTCACTGAGAAGTACGCCTACATGACTGGCTACAAGTACATGGGCGAGACCGACAACCTCGAGAACAAGCAGCAGCTGATCATGATCGTCATGGAGCAGATGCTCGCCGATACCATTGCGATGCGCGAGAAGTATCCGAAGATCTCGGCGGCTTCGCGCCCCTACGGCACTTCGGATGGCGGCATGGTATCCGTCGACACCTATCTCATGTGCGAGATCATGACCTATTCCGCCGCCACTCTCGAGCAGTTCGCACTCTATCTCGTCGAACTCAAGGAGCAGGGCAAGAGCCTTCCGATGATGATTCTCGAGAATACCGTCGAGCAGCTCGGATACGAGAACCTCGATGCAGCCGAGGAGAGGTATGGAAGGGCTGGCTTCTAGGAGCCGATAGCCTATGGGCAATCCCAACCACTCGCTTTGAGCGGAGGCCGTGGCGCAACGCCGCGGCCTCCGTCCTTTTACGCATAGCGCTCTGGTACGTTCATGCAGAATCTGTCCGAATAATCGCAGTACATAGCTATACAAGCCTCAAAGCAATGCTAGCCATTCCATATCGAACCTTGTCTAGATGATAGAATCGCGTTAAGTGGCAAATCGCTGCAAATTAAGGAAGAATGTCGAGGAAAAGAGGCTAGAGGACCATGTATTCCAAGGACTACCCTAATCTGTTCAAACCACTGAAGATCAACAATCTCATCCTCAAGAACAGGATCATGTCTGCCCCGAACATGCTGCTCCAGAATGTCGATGGAAGGCCGACTGACTACTATATCAGCTACCTTGAGCACAAGGCGCGCGGTGGCGCTGCGATCGTCAACCTCGGAGAGCTCTCCGTCGGCGATGGCGGCTGCCACGTTCCCGAGTTGATCAAGAACGACGACAACCTGCCGCTGGTAGCCGAGATGGCCCAGGCGATCCACGAGCACGGCGCGATCGCCAGCGCCGAGCTGACCCACGGCGGCAGCAAGATCAAGGCCGCGTACAACACCGTCGGCCCGATGGGTCCGGTTGCCGGCGAGAGCGTCTTCCAGAAGGGAAGCCACCTCTCCAACGAGAACATCGCGAAGGGCACTGCGGCATCCGAGCTCATCCGCATCCCCATCAAGCAGATGGACTATGAGGACATGGAGCATGTCTGCAAGCAGTTCGCCGACACCACCGAGTATTGCCTGCATGCGGGCTTCGATACCGTCCTGCTGCACTTTGGCCATGGATGGCTGTTCTCGCAGTTCCTGTCGCCGCGCACCAACACCCGCACCGACGAGTTCGGCGGCCCGATCGAGAACCGCATGCGCTTCCCGCTGATGGTTCTCAAAGCCGTCCGCGACCGCGTCGGGCCCAACCAGGCTCTCCTGATGCGCGTCGCCGGCTGCGAGCCCGTGCCCAACGGCTTCACCACCGAGGACATCATCGCGTTCCTCGAGAAGGCGCAGGACTACATCGACATGGCTGAGATCAGCCGCGACGAGATCACCAGGAGCAATGCCTCCACCTACAACGGATACAACCTCAATGTTGGGTATGCCGAGCAGATCAAAAAGTCCGGCAAGGTCCACATCCCGCTCTTCCCAGTCGGTTCGATTCTCACTCCGGAGCTGGCCGAGCAGGCCATCGCGTCCGGCAACGCCGATGGCGTCTCTATGTCGCGCGCGCTGCTAGCCGACCCGTACCTGCCTGAGAAGACCCTAGCAGGCAGGCGCAACGAGGTCACCCCGTGCCTGCGCTGCCTCACCTGCTCTGATAGCGACAACGCCGACCGCCACATCATCTGCAGCGTCAACCCGCTCATCGGCCGCGAGGCGCGCCTGGGCTTCGGCGAGGACATCGGCAAGGCGCAGGTATCCCGCAAGGTTCTCATCGTCGGCGGCGGCCCTGCTGGCATGGAGGCCGCGATCATCGCGGCTCGCCGCGGCCACGAGGTCACCCTGGCGGAGAAGGACGACAGGCTCGGCGGCAGGATCAACTTCTCCGACGTCGATGCATACAAGCACGACCTCAACAACTGGAAGAACTTCATGGTCGAGCGCGTCGGGGCCCTCAACATCCGAGTGCTGCTCAACACCGAGGTCACGCCCGAGTTCATCGCCGACGGCAACTTCGATGACGTCATCGTGGCAACCGGTTCCGAGCCTATCACCCCGAAGATTCCCGGCATCGAGAAGGCCAAGCATGCGACCGAGATCTACAACGATCCCGATTGCGTCAAGGGCGACAAGATCGTGATGATCGGCGGCGGCCTCATCGGCTGCGAGACCGGAATCCACCTCAGCAGCCTGGGCAAGAAGGTCATCGTGCTCGAGGCCATGGACAAGGCCCTGCGCGATGCCGGCCTCCTGTACAAGTTCGGCCTCAACCGCGTTTTGGGCGAGGCTGGCGTCGAGATCGTCACCAGCGCGATGGTCAAGGAGATCGTCGATGGCGCGGTGATCTACGAGAAGGATGGCGAGGAGATTCGCCTCGATGCCGACAGCGTCTTCTACGCGGTTGGAATGAAGAGCGTCAACGATCTCTACTACGAGCTCGACGACATCAAGGGCAGGGTCACGCTCATCGGCGACGCGAAGAAGGTCGGCAAGGTCGCAGGCGCGGTCCACACCGGCTACTTCGCCGCACTGGATCTCGGCAAGCTATAAGTCACGTTTCTGCAGCGCAAGGCAACAGCAAGGAAAGAGGTAAAGACATGTATTCCAAGAATTACCCGAATATGTTCAAGCCGCTCAAGCTCAAGAGCCTCACCATGAAGAACAGGGTCATGAGCGCACCGAACATGATCTTCCACGTTGTGGACAACAGGCCGGATGACTACTACATCGGCTACCTTGAGCACAAGGCGCGCGGCGGCGCTGCCATCGTGACCCTCGGAGAGATGGCTGTCGGCGATGGCGCCAACCACGTCCCCGAGATGATCAAGAACGATGACAACCTCCCGATCTACGCCGAGATGGCGCAGGTTATCCACGAACACGGAGCAATCGCCAGCGTCGAGCTCACCCACGGCGGCAACAAGGTCAAGACCCAGTACAACACCGTTCAGCCGATGAGCGCGTCAGAGTCCATCAGCTACTTCAAGCCCGGCACGCACCTCTCCAACGCGAACCTCGCTATGAGCGGCGAGGCGACTGGAGATCTCATCGAGGTGAAGATCATGTCGATGACCGTCGAGGACATGGAGCATGTTTGCCAGCAGTTCGCAGACACCGCTGAATACATGCTGCATGCGGGATTCGATGCGATCCTGCTGCACTATGGCCACACCTGGCTGCCCGACCAGTTCTTCTCGCCGATCATGAACACCCGCACCGACGAGTTCGGCGGCCCGTTCGAGAACCGCATGAAGTTCCCGTTGATGATCGCCAAGGCGGTTCGCGACAGGGTGGGGCCGAACGTTCCCGTCATGATCCGCCTCTCCGGTTCCGAGTACAAGCCCGAAGGCTTCGATGTCAACGACATGATCACCTTCCTCGAGAAGGCGCAGGAGTACATCGACCTCGTCGAGGTCAGCGGAATGGACGCCTATCGTGGAAGCACCTACTACGATCACTGCATCCATGCCGACCTCAGCGAGGCCATCAAGAAGTCCGGCAGGGTCCACATTCCGGTGTTCACCGTCGGCAATGTCGTCCATCCTGAGGAGATCGAGGAGATCATCGCCTCTGGCAAGGCTGACGGCGTCTCGGTCGCGCGTGCCCTGCTCGCCGACCCGTTCATGCCCGAGAAGGTCCTGGACGGCAGGCGCAACGAGGTCACCCCGTGCCTGCATTGCTGGAACTGCATCGACAGCGACAACGACAACCGCCACCTCGTCTGCAGCGTCAACCCGCTCATCGGCCGCGAGGCGCGCTTGGGCTTCGGTGATGACATCGGCAAGGCGCAGGTCTCGCGCAAGGTCCTCGTGGTTGGCGGTGGCCCAGCTGGCATGGAGGCCGCGATCACCGCTTCTCGTCGCGGGCATGAGGTTACCCTTGCGGAGAAGAGCGATGCCCTTGGAGGACTGCTCAAGTTCACCGACACAGATGCCTACAAGGCAGATCTCCGCTGCTACAAGAACTTCCTTGTCCAGCGCACCAAGGATCTCAACATCCGGGTGCTGCTCAACACCGAGGTCACTCCCGAGTTCATCGCCGACGGCGGATACGAGGATGTGATCATCGCCACCGGTAGCGTGCCGGTAACCCCGAATATCCCCGGCATCGAGAAGGCCAAGCATGCAACCGAGATCTACTACGATCCCGAGGGTGTCAAGGGCGACAAGATCGCCATCATCGGCGGCGGACTCGTCGGAGTCGAGGCTGGCCTGCACCTGCAGAAGATCGGCAAGAACGTCGTGGTCCTCGAGGCGATGGGCCAGGCGCTGCGCGACGCGGGCAACCTCTACAAGATGAACCTCATGTACACCATGCGCCAAACCGGCGTCATGCCCGTCACCGGCGCGCTCGTCAAGGAGATCGTCGATGGCGCGGTCATCTACGAGAAGGATGGCGAGGAGATTCGCGAAGAGGCCGACAGCGTCTACTACGCAGTCGGAATGAAGAGCGTCGACGACCTCTACTTCAACCTCGACGACGTTCCGGTACGCACCACCATTGTCGGCGACGCGAAGAAGGTCGGCAAGGTTGCCGGGGCAATCCATACCGGATACTTCGCAGCCACGGATATCGGCAAGCTCTAGGGATTCAGATCGAATCCGGCGAGATAGCGAAGAGGACTCGCATGGCGCAAGCAGTGCGAGTCCTCGTTTATGCGGTGAAGTTGTTGTTAGCAGACGGTGCCGTAGACCCTGCCCCAGCCATGGCCGGTGAGCGCTGAGTTCATCTGGTCGCAGAGCCTTTGCCTGCTGTAGGTGCCATGAGGCACGATTCTGCAGATCTCGATTAGATCTTCCGGCAGGTCGCGCATCTCGGCGAGGAGAAGCAGCCTCATGGACGAGACGAATTCGCTCTCGGCGAACAGCTCGTCGATCAGCCCTTGCAGTTCCATGAAGTCTTCGCGCCTATCCACTTTCCCTCGCTCAAACGCGGCCGTTTTGCGCTATTGTAGAACATTAAGGCATCCAATGGCCTTCACATTGCACTATTTGGAGGATTTGATGCGGAAGGGTTCGATGCGCAGAGCATTTCTCATAGGCATCCTCGCCGCGGCGTTCGCGCTCATGGCGTCGCTTTGCGGTTGCTCTGCGATCTCCAATTCCGTTCCGACTCCGACCAAGGCCAACGTGATCGATGCGGAGAACGACAACGGCGCGATCTTCTCGCTCACGCGCTCGCAGTTCATCTCCAACATCAACACCTCGATAGACCTCACCGGATACGATATCGCCAAGATCGACGACCTGCAGACCTGGGATCACTCGAGCACCGAATCCGATAACGGCAAGAAGAAGGGCGAGGAGTCCGAGACGGGCTTCACCTTCTACACGAACAACCTGACGACCGACGACACTCTGCCGTCCTTCGACGCGCTCGTCTACGACGGCACGAGAAAGGTCGGGCAGGTGAGGATCGACTGGACCCGCAAGCAGGTCAAGAACGACCCCGAGACCTTCCATCGTTACGCAATCGTCGGCATCATGGCGGCGACGGGCTTCAACGAGGTGTCGGCCGAGGCCTTCTACAAGAGCGCGCTCGACAACATCTACGTCAACGGCAGCGAGGTTTCGCTCTCGTACACATGCTATGGCAACATCCGCTGCTACTGCATGATCTCGGGCGACTACGAGATCATCGTGATCGAGCCCTATTCCGACGCAGTGCGCAAGGCGCAGGAGGGGATTGGCGTCTTCGCCTTCATCGACATGGCCGACAGCCTCGGCGATCCCTACGACTTCAGCTATGCGCAGAAGGTCGAGCCTGCCAAGGAGCCCGAACCCCAGCCTGAGCCCGAACCTCAAGCAGAGCCCGAGCCTACGCCCGAGCCGGAGCCCGCGCCTGCGCCCGAGCCCGAGGCTGAACCCGAGCCCGAGCCAACGCCCTCGCCCGAACCCGAAGAGCCCTCCAACGACCGCAACGGCGTCATCATGCAGGACTCCGATCGCTTCAAGGGGCTTCTGTAGAAGCAGATACCGATTAGGTCGGGCAAGGCATGGCGATAGTGCCGAATTAGAGAGATAATCATTAGTTGGTTGTCTTATGGCACCCACGTTAGCGAGAGAACAGGAAATCTCATGACACTATCCGAAAAGGATGTGCGCGACATAGCGACCTACACCCGCATCGGCCTGACCGATGAGGAAGTCGCAACGATGACGCGCGACCTCAACGACATCATCGCCAACCTCGAGCCGATCACCCAATACGACCTCGAGGGCGTCGAGCCGACGTTCCATCCGATCGCAGGGCTCGTCAACGTCATGCGCGAGGATGTTCCCCAGCCTGGCTTCACGCAGGAGGAGGCGCTGGCCAACTCCGAGTCGACCGAAGACGGCGCGTTCCGCATCCCTACGATCCTGGGCGGGGGTGACAACTGATGGCCAACGAGTTCGCCGCGATGTCGGTTGCGCAGATCACCTCCGGCATCAAGAACCAGGTTTTTTCGGCCCGAGAGGTCGCAGAATCGAGCATGAGGGCCATAGAGGCCCTGGACGGCTCGATCCACGCATTTCTGCAAACCACGCCTGAGATGGCGTTTGAGGCGGCCGACCGCATAGACGCGAAGGTCGCAAGGGGAGAGGATCTGCCCTTGCTCGCCGGCGTTCCCGCCGCATTCAAGGACAACATGAACCAGCTTGGCACGCGCACGACGTGCGGTTCGAAGATGCTTGCGAACTACGAGTCGGCCTTCACGGCGACGTGCGTCTCCAAGATGGTCGATGCCGGCGTGCTGCCGTTGGGCAAGCTCAACATGGACGAGTTCGCGTTCGGCTCTTCCACCGAGACCTCCTATTTCGGCCGCACATTCAACCCCTGGGACCTCGAGAGGGTTCCCGGCGGCTCCTCCGGCGGAAGCGCTGCGGCAATTGCCGCGGGACTTGCCACGCTCACGCTCGGCAGCGATACCGGCGGCTCGATCCGCCAGCCCGCATCGTTTTGCGGCGTTGTCGGAATGAAGCCCACCTATGGAGTGGTCTCCCGCTATGGAGTCGTGGCCTTCGGAAGCTCGCTCGACCAGGTCGGGCCCTTCGGCAAGAGCGTCGAAGATGTGGCCTACGCGCTCAACGCGCTCAAAGGCCGCGATCCGCTCGATTGCACCTCGCAGCATATCGAGACCGATTTCCTGGCAAACCTCGGCCAAGGAGTCGAGGGAATGCCGATCGGCGTGGTTCCGGAGTTCATGGAGGCAGAGGGTCTCACCGATGAGGTTAAGAGCGCTATGGCAAAGGCCGTCGAGGCGCTCGCCGAGATGGGAGCGGAGATAATCGAGGTCTCGCTGCCCAACGCGCATGCGTCGCTGAGCGCGTACTACGTGATCGGTCCTTGCGAGGCGTTCTCCAACCTCAGCCGCTTCGATTCGGTGCGCTCTGGCAACAGGGTCGCCAGCAGCGAGCTCGGCGACCAGTACGAGAAGTCCCGCGCAGACGGCTTCGGCGCCGAGGCCAAGCGCAGGATCATGCTCGGAAGCTATCTGCTCTCCTCGGGCGTCTACGACAAGTACTACTATCCTGCGCAGCAGATCCGCACGCTCATCACGCAGGATTACCGCAAGGCCTACGAGAAGGTGGACGCGATCATCCTTCCATCGTCCCCGCGCACCGCATTCAAGTTCGGCGAGGTTTCCGACCCGATGTCGATGTACCTCTCCGACATCTTCACGATCTCGCTCAACATCGCGGGCAATGGCGGCCTCAGCCAGCCGATCGCGCTCGGTTCCGAAACGGGCCTGCCCATCGGCGCCCAGATCGTCGGCCCGCAGTTCAAGGACGAGAACACCCTACGCGTGGCCGCTGCTCTCGAGAGGCACTTCGGAGTATCGACGCTCGCGCCCATTGCGAAAGGCAAGAGCGAGGAGGTGAGGGCATGAAGAAGCTGGAAGAGGTCCTGCAGGACTGGGAAGCAGTGATCGGCCTCGAGATCCACACCGAGCTCACCACCCTCAAGACGAAGATGTTCTGCTCCTGCCCGATCGAGTTCGGCGCGGAGCCCAACACGCACACCTGCCCGATCTGCCTCGGCATGCCGGGCGCGCTGCCGGTGCCGAACAAGGCGGCCATCGAGTCGATCGTCCTCGCCGGCCTCGCAACCAACTGCGACATCGAGAAGCGCTCGATGTTCTACCGCAAGAACTACTTCTATCCGGATATGACGAAGAACTTCCAGACGACGCAGGGCCCGGTGGCATTCTGCATGCGCGGCCACCTCGATCTCGAGGTTGTCGGCGCGGCAGCAAACGAGCGCCACGGGCTCGGCTCGCTTGAGGTGGGGGAGAGCTCGGACAACATCGTTCGCACCGAGGATGG
>JAFWGD010000161.1 GCA_017515355.1 Coriobacteriales bacterium | reverse complement strand
CGATAAGAAGGCCCAGAGCAAGCTGAAATCCGCATCGGAATCGCTTGCTAAGGCCAAGCAGTTCTACCCATCGGCGGATTTCAGCGTCCTCGAGAGTTTTCTTGATCACAAGACTAAAGCCGCTGCCTATGCTCTAGCGACTGACGAGGCCATCCAGAAGGCGAACACCGCTGAAGCCAAGAAACAGAACAAGCTGTTCGAGGCAGAGGAGGAGAAGGCAGCTGATGCGGCATCGAAGCTCCCCAAGAACATACTCCAGCCCATCCTCGATGCATTCGAGAACAACACTCTCAACCTTCGCGCGCAGTATAACGAGGCAAGGCAGAGGGCGGCAGAAGCCGATGTGGTTTTGAGAGATTATCTAGGTGTCACTGATGTCAATGAGCTCGATGAAGTGCTCTCTAGCACCCGTGGATTGTCCAGTGGGACGAAAGAGGACTCGTCAACGGATGAATAATTGCGCTTTTTCGCTTATATGCTGGTAAAATAATGGGTTGATATTGAACGAATGACTTGGTTATCTGTCGTTTTGATGAGTTCCCTGAAGATTGGGAGGAATGATGGCTAATATCAAATCTCTGGTTCGGGAATTGACTGGTGGTCCAGTTCGCGAAGCAGGCGCTCGTGGAGAGAGGCTTGCATCCGACCAGCTGTCGAGGAGATTCTATGACATGGGACTCGATGTCGATGTCGACGAATTCTCCTTTCCAGGCAACATCAGGCTTGCCAGAATCATCTACTTCGCTCTCATTGCGGTCTCCGCTTTCATCGCCAGATTCGGTGGGGGAATGGCCATCTTCGCACTGATTCTCTCGATCGTAGGCGCTGCGCTTCTAGTGATGTCCTACTGGAAGAACGACATCCTTGCGATGTTCCTTGGGACGCAAAAGTCCAGCAACGTGATTGCGCGCTACATTCCGCTGAATGCAGAGGGCAACAGCAAGAAGACGAAGATAATCGTCACCGCTCACTACGACGTAAAGCGCAAGTCGCTCTTCCAGATGCCGCTCTTGCGCAACCTCTTCCCAATCATACGCTGGATCATCATAGGTGCCACGATCCTCGTTCCTATATGCAGCCTGATCATGGCTTTCGAACTCCCCGAGATTCTTGGCACCATCCTCGGCATCATCCTCATTATCTGCGCGGTCATAGACATCATAGTGATCATAGACCTGCTTTTCGGCATGCTGACCAAGGCCTCCAAGGGAGCCAACAACAACGCTGCTGGCGTTGCCGTCATGCTCGCTCTCTCCGAGAAGCTCATCTGCGCCGAACAGGGCGCACCATGCGTTTACGACTTCGACCCGAGCCAGAGGGTCAGACGCCATGAGCGTGATTACGATAAGGAGTTTGACGAGGACGACGAGGAAGAGGAGTACGACGACGTAGCGCTGATTCCACCTGCTGATGAGCCCGAGGAGCAGGAGCTCTCCATCAGAGAAAGACTTGCTGGACGCCGCAGCGCCAAGCAGCTTCAAGAGATTGAAGAGGAGAAGGATGAGCAGGAGGCTTCTGTCGATGCTCAGACCGAAGAGGAGCTCAGGCGCGTCGACAACGTTCCTGTTGGATACTCCAATTTCCGTGGCTATAAGGTGATTCCGCGCGCATCTTCGAGCGCATCGCAAGCCGAGGCCCTCGAGGCGGAGCTTTCCGAGCAGGATTCTGAGGAGAAGGAAGAGGCTCTCGTTGCCGCCGAGGCGAAGGCTGTCGAGGAGGCTGCAAAGCCCAAGGGCAAGCCGAGCTGGTGGACCAAGTTCGAGGAGGACAAGGCCCAGGCCAATCAAGAAGACGAGGCTGACAGCGCAAACATCCTCAGATCCAGGTATGCAGATTCCCCTGCATATTATGTTGAGCCTGAACCCGAGCCGGAACCGGAGCCTGAGCCAGCGCCCGAGCCAGAGGCCATCGAGGAAGAGATCGCACCCGAGGTTGAAATCGAGGTCGAGTCTCACGTTGAAGCCGAACCCGAGGCTGATAGCGTTGAGCAACCCGAAGTGCCTGTCGCCGAGGATTCCGAGCCCGCTCCGCTCTTCGATTTCGATAAGGCCGAGGAGCGAGTTTCCATCAATCCGAACGAGACCATGGCTTATAAGCCGGCAACCGTCGAGGAGATTCTCGCATCCGTCGCTGCAAGACGTGGCGATGCTCCATCTGAACCCATTTCCGACGAGACCGCAGCTGCATCCGATTTCGAGCCCTTGCCTTCGATTCCTGATGCGCCCATAGACGAGGAGCCCGCGCCCGAACCCGCCCATTCTCCGCGCGAATCGCTTCTCAACCTTCCGATCATCGGAAGCTCTGCGACTGATATCTCCATCGATGGAAGCATCTCCCAGGTCGGCTTCGGCAGTGGCCTTCCGCTCGTCGGCGATCAGTCCAACCTGACTGGCGCATTCGCTCCGCTGGGTGCAACTGGCGCGATGCAACCCGTCACAGCAGATATGCTCGAGCAGCATATCGACGTTGACGAGAGCATCTACGTTGATGATGTCGACCAGTCTGGCCTCGAGAACCAATACAGCGCTACCGGTGCTTACGCATCGATGCCCACCGTCGACATGCCCGAGAACCGTCTCGGCATCTTCAAGAGGCGCAAGAAGAACAAGAGGAAGGGCGATGACGTCTCCGCTAACGAGTGGCTTGGCGTCGATAAGAACTACAACGCACGCAGCGAAGGCGCGAGCATCGGTTCGTGGGATAACTTCGATGATGACGATCCCGATTGGAAGGGCGGTGCCTTCGGCGGCGAGGACGAGCTCGAGAACTCGATGGCTCTGACGAAGCTTTCCGACGAGCTGCTCAACAAGGAAGTCTGGTTCGTCGCTCTAGGCGCATCCGATGCGTCGAGCGCAGGCATGCGCAACTTCTCGAAGACGAGGGGCTCCGACATCAGGAACTCGGTCATCATCAACCTCGAGGGCATTGGCTCTGGAGACCTGTGGATGACCAAGTCGGAGAATCCGCTCATTCCCAAGAAGATGAGCCCGCGTGCCCTCAAGATGCTCGACAAGGCTATCGACAATTCCGGCGTGGAGTGCGATGACATCAAGCTTTCTTGGCGAGCAACCGAGGCTTCCGGCGTAGTCGGAAGGGGAGCGCACGCTGTCTCGCTCATCGCGTTGAACAAGAAATCCACTCCTGGTCTCAAGTGGTCGGACGACACGCTCGACCTCGTCGACGAGGAGAATCTCGAGGACGTCTACAGCCTTCTGCTCGAAGTTATCAAGAACGTCTGATCTTGAATCGGGGATTGGAAGCATTCGATGGATATCATCGTTGTTGGTTGCGGCAGGGTAGGGTCGAAGCTCGCTAACCTCTTTGCGGACAATGGCTTCAACGTCACTGTCATCGACAAGGACGCCAAGGCCTTCACGGCGCTCGGAAGCGGTTTCAACGGACGCTTCGTCGAGGGAATAGGCTACGACGAGCAGGTTCTCGCAGAGGCTGGCGTCGACCATTCCGACGTTGTGGCTGCCGTCACAAGTTCGGATAACGCGAACCTAATGGTAGTCGAAGTGGCGCGCAAGCTCTTCGAGGTTCGGCATGTCGTAGCAAGGCTCTTCAACCCGGAGAGAGAATCGGCTTATTCGCAGCTTGGCATCGACTTCGCATGCGGAACCTCTTTGGTGGCAGATGAGATCTTTGCGAAGGTTCTTTCTGGTCATGGCAGCCATATCGGCACATTCGGCGAGTTCGAGGTGTTGCGCTTTTCGCTCAATCTCACGCTCGATCGCAAGAAGACGATCAAGGTATCCGAGCTGGAACGCGACCATGACATCCGCATCATCGCATTCGAGCGCAAGGATGCAAGCGCCTCTTCGATTCCAACCAAAGACAGCATCCTCTACAACGGAGACACGGTCATGGCTTGCGTTCGCAACGACTTGATCGACTCTTTCAAGAGATATATGCGATAGCATCGGCGTCAAGCGGCCAGATCGTGGACCAGGTGGTCCGCAACGTGCGCGAAGCCCACAAAAAATACGAAAACGCGTAAGCGCGCGGGGGATAAATTTCCCCCGGCGCGG
>JAFWGD010000160.1 GCA_017515355.1 Coriobacteriales bacterium | reverse complement strand
CATGTGCATCGACGATCGCATGTCGCTCGTGCGTCCCTATTCCTTCCCGAACGGCTTCTACCGTGGGCTCTCCGTGGAGTTCGACATCGATTCTGCCCGCGCCTCCCTCGATGTGCTCTCCCCAAGCGGCTTTCCCGTCGATTTGACGGGGCTGCGCGAGACCTTCTGCAGCCCAGCGGGCTCGTATGTCTTCCGTGGCGACCCCACGCTCGTGCACATCTTCTGCGAGATCTACAGCGCGCCCGAGCCCTTCCGCGAGGCCTATTTCGAGCTCAAGGTGATGGAGGCGCTGCTCTTCCTCGGTCAGCGCACGCCGGACAGCCAGCCCAGCGAGCGCCCGCTATTCAGCACCTCGCAGATCGAGAAGATCCACGCGATTCGCGACGCGCTCATCGCCGATCTCTCGAAGGATACGACGCTCGAGGAGCTCTCAGAGCATTTCGGCTTCCCGTATACGAGCATGCAGAAATGCTTCCGCGAGGTCTACGGCATGCCGATCCATGCCTACCTGCGCCAATTTCGCATGTCGCAGGCAACGGTGCTTTTGCGTGAGAGCAATCTCACGATCGCCGAGATAGCTCTGCGCATGGGATACTCGAACCCCTCCAAGTTCGCTGCGGCATTCCGCGAGGCGATTGGGATGCTACCAAGCGAGTACCGCGCAGGATAGGGAACATCCAAGGCATATTGCGCAAACGGGAAGAGCCAGCCCACGCATTGGGGCTGGCTCTTTGCATGAGGCTTCGAAAGGGAAGGGGACGGGTCCAGCCGCCCCCTTCCCAATGCATACGGGCTATGCGTCGGTCCTGAGGTCTCCGCCCTTCGGAACCGGGTAGAGCAGTCCGGCCTTGTTGCCGCCGTCGATGATGAGGTCGGCGCCGGTGCAGAAGCGGCACTCGTCGCTGGCGAGGAAGAGGAGCGCGTTCGCGATCTCGGTTACGTTGCCTGGACGGCCCAGCGGGATGTAGGGGAGTTGCATCCTCTCGACAATTCCTCCAGGGGTGGAGAGCTCGGTGGTGATCAGTCCGGGCATGATGGTGTTCGAGCGGATGTTGTAGGGGCCATAGGCCATTGCGAGGGCCTTGGAGAGGCGGTCGACGGCTGCCTTGGCGCCCGAATACGCGCTGCCCTGCGGGCAACCCTCGATGGCGGCGGTGGAGAGGACGAAGATGATGTCGCCCTTCTTCTGCTCCATCATGTAGGGGAGGACGAGCTTGCTGAGATACCAGCTCGAGCGCGCGAAGAGGTTGAACAGCCTGTAGAAGTCCTTCTCGAGATCCATCTCATGGATGTTGAAGAAGCCGCCGGTGCCAGCGTTGGCGATGAGGACATCGATCGTGCCGTAGGTGTCGACGCAGGTCTTCACGAGGTTGTCGAGATCCTCGAGCTCGCACACGTCGCACTTGACGAAGATGGCCTCGCCGCCCTCGGCGCGGATCTCATCGACTACCTTCTGGCCCTTCTCGACGCGCCTTGCGCAGCAGACGACCTTAGCGCCCTCGCGTGCGAATACGCGAGCGGTCTCCTCGCCCATTCCAGACGAAGTACCGGTGATGATGCATACCTTTCCCTCCAAACGTCCTGCCATTGTCTTGCTCCTTTCAGTTTCGATATTCCAATCGCCTTAGTATCCTTGCTGTCATGACGAGCGCCCTCGTGCGGACGAGGGCGCCCAGGTTTCCAGTTACAGCCACACCACCTGGTTGAATGCGTCGTGGTTGGCCCAGTAGATGTTGCGCGCCTCGTTGGCATCGCCGACGACGACCGTGTCGGGCACCACGTAGCGCAGCTCGTCGACGACCTTGGCGTCTGGCTTCAGACCGAACGAGGTGACCACGGTGTCGCACTCGATGCGCGCGACTTCGCCGTTGCGCTCATATTCGACATATCCGTCTCCGATGGAGCATACCTTCGCCTCGTCGATGAGCTTGATGTCGAGCTTCTTCATCCAATCTTTCAGCGCACCGCTGTTCTCGAACGGGATCTCGCGCATGAGCATGTTGGCTGGCAGCATGTCGATGAGCGTGACCTCGCAGCCCTCCTCATGGGCAAGGTCGATTCCGGCCTCGGTGGAGCTCAGGCCAGCGCCGCAGAAGACTACGCGCTTGCCGACGGGCTTGAGGCGCAGGTCGGCCTCGGTGACGTTGATCACGTTCTCGCCATCGATTCCGGGGATCTTCGGAACGATGTGATCGGCACCGATCGCCAGGACGACGAAGTCGGGCTTCTCTGCTTCGATGAGCTCGGGAGTCACCTTGGTGTTGAGGTGGATCGTGGCTCCGCACTCCTCCGTCTCGCGGATGCTCCACTTGAGGTAGCGGCGGAAGTAGTCCTTGCACCACATCGCCGAAGCCTCGCGCAGCCTTCCGCCAAGCTCGCCTTCCGCCTCGTATAGATCGACCTTGTGGCCGCGAAGCGTGGCGATCTGGGCAGCCTGCATGCCAGCAGGGCCGCCGCCGATGACCATCACGCGTCCAGGCTTGTCGGCCTTGGCGATGTGCTCGAACTGCAGCTCACGTCCGCGCGTGGGGCTGACGGAGCAGCGCACCGGTTGACCTAAGCCTGGGGTGGTGATGCAGAGGTTGCAGTGCAGGCAAGGCTTGATGCGATCTGCCTGGCCGCGCCAAGCCTTCTTCGGCAGCTCGATGTCGGCGACCATGTTGCGCGCCATCGCGACGATGTCGGCCTTGCCGGTTGCGACGATCTCCTCGGCAGCGTAGATGTCGGGGATGTTTCCAACCGCTGCGACCGGCGTATCGATGAGCTCCCTGATGCGGGCGGTGCGCTCGACGTTGATGTTGCGGGCCACCAGGTAGGAGGGCATCATGAACTGGACCAGGCTGAGGTCGCAGATCAGGCCGCCGGAGAGGTTGGCCAGGTTGATGTACTTCCCAGCTTCCTTGAGGAATGCTGCGATATCCTCGACCGAAGGCGAACCGTCCTTGTATTCCCAAGAGCTGATGCGATACTCGATGCCCATGTCAGGGCCGATCTCGGCGCGAACCGCCTCGAGGAGCTCGAGCTGGAAGCGCATGCGGTTGTTCAGGCTTCCGCCGTATTCGTCGGTGCGCGTGTTGAAGACCGGGCTGAGGAACGAGGAGACCAGGTTGCCATGCGCGCCGTGGATCATCAGCATGTCGAAGCCAGCTTGCTTCAGACGGCGAGCCGCCGCCACGAAGTCGGCGATGACCTTCTGCAGGTCGGCCTTGGTGACCACGTGGTATTCGCGGTTGGGGGCCAGATCGTCGCTGAGCGAGCATACCCAAGCGGGCTGTCCCTTGAGAGCGATCGGGTTGGCGATGCGCCCTGCGTGGATGAGTTCGGCGGAGATCTTCGCGCCGTAGATGTGCGCCTCCTTGGCAAGGTTGCCAAGGCCCGGGACATCGGTGTCGCGAACCACGGAGAGGCATCCGAGGAAGTCGCGCCCCTCATCATGGTTGACCGGCGAGGAGCCGATGGTGACGAGGCCTGCGCCGCTGCGCGCCTGCGCGCCGATGTAGGCGACCATCGAAGGGGTGACCTCTCCGCTCACTCGCTCGCAATGCGCCGATACGGTTGGCGAGAACTGGATGCGGTTCTTCAGCTGCACCGGCCCTAGGTCGATGGGGCTGAATACATGCGGGAATTCGTTGAAGCTTGGACCCATAGCGTCCCCTTTCTCTTGCTAGGCGGAGGTTACTCTGCTTGAGGCTTTTCCTTGCCGATCTCCGTGTAGTACTTCTCAGGGATGTCGGCCTTGTCCTTGTAGTAGTGGTAAACGCAGCAGGGACCGACCTTGTCGTCCTTGTAGCCCTTGACCCACGAGAAGTTTCCGAACCTCTCGACCTCCTGCGCCTGCATCACGGGGCAATGGATGCAGTAGATCGGGAAATCCTCCTGCTGGAACGTGATGTTGCAGGCCTCCTTGATCTTTGCCAGGCCGATCTCGGGGTCGTAGCCGCCCATCTCCTGGAGGCGTCCGCCGCTGCCGCACGGGTTGACGATGAAGGTGACCTTCTCGTCATCCTCAAGAACGGTCATTGGCTGGAAAACGTGGCCGTGCATGCCCTTGATGAAGCCCGCGATGCGCTTCTTCTCGTCTGGCTGCGGCTTGAACTTGAATACGAGACGAGCCTCAACCTCGTGTGCGAAGCGCTCTGCCTCCTCGAGAATCTCGACTCCGTAGTGATTGTAGATGTAGGTCTGCAGTCCGCTGACCCAGGTCATGTAGCCATCGTGCAGGTTCGAGAACTGCTTGTACTGCAGATCCATGAGCTCCTTGGCCTTCTCGAGATCTCCATCGTCTATGGCCTGCTTGGCCTTGTCGATGGTGCGTGTCGATAGATCCTTGAGCTCTTCGTCGGTGAACAACCTGTTGCCACTCATCCGAATGACCCCCTTCTAACGCCGGTTTTGACTTCCAATTCCCTCAGCCCTAGGCGGGCTATATTCATCAATTTTCATGGTATCAGAGATTTAATTTCTTTCATGGCTTTTGAGCGCAATCAGGAAGGGTTTCAGCGATATCGAGGCAGTCCTCGCTGCAAACGAAAACGATGCCGGCATCGAAACGCCGGCATCGCTTATTGTTCGGTAGGTTTTCGGTTGATGCGGAGGCTACTCCGGATTGCTGTACTTGCCGATGTAGCGGTCGATCATATCGCGTCCGAAGTCGGTGACCTGGTACCACAGACGCAGCTTGCCATCTTCATCGAGGTCGTAGCTGGTCTCGTCGAGAAGGCCGTTTTCCTTGGCGGTGTCGAGCGCTTCCTCAACGTCCTTGAGGGTCAAGAGCTTGTAATCGCCGTACTGGGGCTCGAGCGCCTCGATTACTCCCTGCGCGCTGTCGGGCTCACCGTTCATGAAATGCTTGACGATCGCATAGTAGAGAGGCATCAGGTTATTGCTCATTGACGGCCTCCTTCCCATTGCCGTTTCTGCGTATCAGATCCAACGGGTTCACTGCGATGCAGAAGATTCCTATGATCATGACGATCGCGCCTATCCACTGCATTGGGGCGAGCGGGGGATAGTAGGCCGAAAGTCCGCCGATGTTGAGAAGGCCCATG
>JAFWGD010000159.1 GCA_017515355.1 Coriobacteriales bacterium | reverse complement strand
TGCCGTCAGGCGGAGGTGCTGGAGTCGGGCGGCAAGATTCAGCAGGAGACGAGGCATTGGGAGCCGGCGAACAAGCGCACGATCACGATGCGTGTCAAGGAGACCGCCGACGACTACAGGCTCTTCCCCGAGCCCGATCTCGCGCCCTATGACCTCTCCGACGAGTTCATCGACAACGTCCGCGCCAAGCTGCCCGAGCTTCCGCACGAGAAGCAGGCGCGCTACATGGCGGAAAACGGCCTCTCGCGCTCGGACAGCGCGCTGATCGCCGATGATGTGGCCTACGCCAAGTTCTTCGACGAGGCGCTGAAGGTCGACGCCTCCATGGCCAAACCGGTTGCGAACATGCTGGTCAACGAGGTTGCGGCGCACATCAACGCGACGGGGGCCACGTTCGACGAGCTCAAGATCGACCCTGCCGGCCTCATCGGGCTGTGCAAGCTCATCGCCAGCGGAACGATCTCGAACAAGCAGGGCAAGCAGGTCTTCGCGGAGATGGTGGCCAGCGGAGAGTCGGCAGAGAGCATCGTCGAGGCGAAGGGCATGAAGCAGATCTCCGACGAGGGCCTCATCGAGGGCGTCGTCGACGAGATCATCGCGGCCAATCCCGACAAGGTCGCGGCGTATCGCGGCGGCAAGACGGGTCTCTCCGGATTCTTCATCGGCCAGGTTATGAGGCAGACGAAGGGCCAGGCGAACCCGAAGGTAGTGAACGAACTTGTAATCAGGAAGCTCGAAGGATAGGGAGCAGAAATGGCAAAGAAGGAGAGATTCGACTATTTCGGCGCGATGGAGAAGATCGTTGCGTTCGCTTGCGAGGAGGTCAAGATCCTCATCGAGGTGTTCCGCGATTTCCATGTCGAGAACATCATGGACATCATGTACAAGGTTCACGCGATCGAGAACGAATCCGACAAGGTCAATCACATGATCTTCGACAACATCGCCTCCGAGTTCATCACCCCGATCGACCGCGATGACATGCTCGAGCTCTCGCAGAGGCTCGACGAGGTTGTCGATCGCATCGACGACATCGCGCTCAAGCTCTACATGTTCAACATTCAGAAGATCGATTCCAAGTTCGCTCTCGAAATGCTCGACCTCATCGACAAGGAGACCAATGCGCTGCGCCTCGCGATGGTCGACTTCAAGAACTTCAAGAAGTCCGACACGCTCGATAGGCTGCTGGTCGACGTCAGCGACTACGAGGAGCTAGCCGACAAGGTCTACATCGACGCCGTGCACGACCTGCATACCGACCCCAACGCCAACCCGCTGTTCGTCGGCGCCTGGGTCAATCTCTTCAACGATCTCGAGAAGTGCTGCGATGCCGCCGCGCACGTTGCCGACCTCATGCAGACGATCATCATCAAGAACGCCTACGCGATGCTTCAAAGGTCATGCTGGCCCCCGCGAGCGATATGCTTGCGGGGGCTTTTGTTGTGATCTGCAGCGGAAAAAGCGGCTTTGACCTGCGCATTTGGGTTCCCTTCTGTTATTGCTTGGAACCCATTTGGAGCTGGCTTGCCTTCCGGTAAGGTCGAGCGCCTATCGTTTTCCTCCCACCTCGCTCCAGAGAAAAGGAGGAATTCGAATGATCTTGCCAACCGCTTCGAGAAAGAGACCGCGCGCCGTGGGCGCGGTGGTGGTTGCCGCATTTGCATTGGCGGCGCTCGCTTGCCTGATTGCGCAGGGGAACGCCTATGCGGTCACACCATCGCAATACCAGTACGGCACTCCTGCCCAGCTCGACAGGGATCGCTTCTCGGAGGTGATGCAGATCCCGGTAACGCTCTACGACTACGGCATGGAGGTCGATGGCGTATGGCAGACCAAGAACCCCACGGCGCTCAACGATGGGCTAGAGGGCGCTCCGCACAAGAAGACGCTCCCCGTCGATCTGCCCGCCACCATGCGTTTTTGGGACAGCAACTACGCGCTTTGGGGCGACGATAGCGACATCTCGTCCTTCTATGTATCGCCGTCCGATGGCATGTTGCAGGGCCAGTGCGACAGATGGGGGACGTTCAGGAGCGCTTTCTCCGACTGGTCGAGCATCATCGCGATTCCATCGCGCGATCTATTCGGCACGAGCGCAGATAGCTGCACCTACAACGGCCGGACCTTCAAGCAGGTTTACGAGAACGTCTCGATGGATTTCTTCTACGATTCCGCAACTAACACATACCACTACGCCTCGAACGAGACGGGCAGCAGATTCAACGGGAGCAACAGGCTCATGGCCTCGGATATGGATCAAAGCGCGAGCGGGGAGGATGTGGGGTTCTGGCCCTTCGGCACCAGGGAGGTCCACTTCGGGTTGGCGATGGATTTCGACTTCTATCTCCCCAGCGAGGCTTATCTCGAGAACAACGACTACTACTTCTCCTTCTCGGGCGACGACGATCTCGTGGTCTACGTAGACGGCAAGCTTGCGCTCGACCTTGGCGGCGCGCATGCCGTGCATGCGGGTTACATCGATTTCGCAAATGAGGTCGTGGTCTACGAGCGCCCGATCCTCGAGGTTCAGGGAGACGCTTTCATCGCCTCGATCGAGAGCTCGGGCATCCCGATGCAGAAGAGCGGCTTCGACGAGGTTGGCATCGAGTGGGGCAGGGACACGCTGGGCTACGTGCGCTTCTCCGACCTCGGCATCGACCTCGAGAACTCCGCAGATCACAACTTCAAGCTCGCGTATCTGGAGAGGGGAGGCGGGGCATCCAATCTCGTCATAGAGATGAACATGGAGCTCAAGGCCAACGTCGACTATGCGATGGTAGGCGACACCTGCCCCGACCCCGAGCTCACCGGCGCGCTGCCCTTCGAGGCGGGTCCGCTCTACCTCTACGATCCCTACACGGCCAAGCCTGGCGTGGAGACCACCGACCCTGGGTATGAGTTCTGCGGATGGTTCATCGATGAGGAGTGCACGATTCCGTGGGTCGATGGCACACAGCTCACCAATGCGCAGACCACTTTCTACGGCAAGTGGAGCTATACCGAGCCAGAGGTGGTGCCCCCAGATGATCCCGAGGACCCTGCTGCAGACCCTCCGGCTGATGAGCCCGATTCCGAGCCCAATGCGGCTCAGCCCGAGACCAAGGGGAAGGGGAGCGCACTGCCCAAGACGGGCGACAGCTTCAAGCGTTTGTTCGGCTTCGCGATGTGCGGTTTGGTGGCTGCTTTGGGCACAACGGTGCTGATTCTGGTATCGCTGAAACACAAGGACAGGGGCTGATTTCAACGCGATAGATCGGATGGAATCGACATGCAGATTGTGCTTGAGAGGGGTCGTCCGCGAGGGCGGCTCCTCTGCGCATCTGCTTCGCTCTTCGCACTGCATTTCCAAGTTTGCTTTGAGTATAAATAAATGAACAAATACTGCATATCTGATGTATAGATTCTGATATACTTTTGCAGTTGTTTTCATTCAGGGGCAACAGGCACAAATTTGGCCAGTTAGCGGTTTTTCGGATCGATCGCTAACGGCTGAAATGGCTTCCGCCTATGCGGAATACTGGCAATGTAGGACAGCATCCGATGTTTGGGAGACTGGGAATGGGAATCAAGAGAAAGAGCTTCGCAAAAGGCTTCAAACAGCTTCTTGCTGCACTGGCTGCGATCTTCGTGCTTCTGCTTGCGCAGGTAGTTTCGTCGACCGCATATGCAGATGAGGCTGACAGCCAAGCTTACGTTAGGGCAGAGTCCGCGCCAAGCGGATTCGACTACGTGATTGCGTCGGAAAGCAACGGCACATACGAAGTGCTGGCGATGCAAAATGGCAAGCTGGAAGTTGTCGAGCTTGACGCGCTCACAGCAGATACTGTCGACAAGTCGATGTTGTGGACGCTCGACGGCACAGCCCTGAAGTCCGCAGATTGGTGGTATTATCTCGACGCTGATGAAGGCGAGATAAAGCTTGCTGCCGATTCGGCGGTGTACGCATGGGATTGCTATGACGGCGTGCTGTCGTACACCGATTGGCAGGATGAGATCTATCCTGCAACCTTCAATGGCAACGAGGTTGCGCTCTACGCTCTCGAGGGCCAGATTCCCACTGAAGATATTTCCGTTACGATTTCCGTCGCTCGTTCGGCTGCAGATGCTGTCAAGGGAATGAGCTCTGGCGAAATCCACTATATCGCCGTGGCATCCGACAGGCATGGCAACACCACTGCTATCGCCAGCGCTATGGGCAGCATGCCCAAGTCGACCGTGTTTGTCTGCCTCGATGGCGACATGACTACAAACCAGGCGTTCAGCACGTCCACCCTTCAGACCGAGGTCAAGAGCGGAGCTGGTCTGTCTAACGCAACGGTTGCGGTCGTCCAGGACAGGCACGACACCACCAATCCAAACGATGATGCTGGAATCATGTTCCCCGAGAGCTATTCGGGCGTGATGTACACGGGTTACAACGACGATGGCAGCGTGGCGTACTACGCATATGTAGCGTCGCATGATTCGCTGTTCAACGATGGCGGCACTACGGTCTCCAGCCCGAACGATGCAGCTGCATTTGAAGCTTGGGTCGATGAGTACTGCTCCGACACAAGCATCCCGATCATAGTAATCGCTCATGTTCCGCTGCATGCGGCCAGGAATGACAACCCTGGCGCGGTTGCTTGGAATAAAGCGCTTAACTATGCGGCAACCGGTGAGGAAACCACAGCTTCCGGCAAGGAAGTGATCAGAAACGTCATTTTCCTGCACGGGCACAATCACACTACGGAAAACAACAGGGAGTACTACATACCTGTAGGC
>JAFWGD010000158.1 GCA_017515355.1 Coriobacteriales bacterium | reverse complement strand
CTTCATCCCCTGCGGCGCCAAGATGCCCATCATCGGCCTCATCGCCGGCGCCCTCTTCGACGGCTCGGCATGGATCGCCACTTCGGCGTACTTCATCGGCATCGCCGCGATCGTCATCTCGGGAATCATCCTAAAGAAGACCCGCCTGTTCTCGGGCGATCCAGCTCCCTTCGTCATGGAGCTTCCGCCATACCATATGCCCACCATCCCCAACGTTCTCCGCAGCATGTGGGAGCGCGGCTGGTCGTTCATCAATCGCGCAGGCACCGTCATCGTCGTGGCATCGATCATCATTTGGACGCTCTCGAGCCTGGGCTTCGTCAATGGGCATTTCGGCATGGTCGACGAGCTGTATGAGGACGAGGCAATCGTCACCACCGAGTACATGGAGCAGGTTGCCGACCGCATGGGCATCTCCGTCGACGAGGTCTCCCCGATGGACGACTCGATGCTCGCCAGCGTCGGCAACTTCATCGCCCCGGTCTTCGAGCCGCTCGGATTCGGAAGCTGGAAGCCTGCAGTCGCCACCATCACCGGACTGGTGGCCAAGGAGGAGGTAATCGGCACCTTCGGCGTTCTCTACAACTACGATGACCAAGATGGAGAAGCCGAGCTATCCGAGGAAGGCGATGAGATCTGGACGAACGTCGCTGCCGACTTCAACGCCTTCTCTGGCGGATATGGAGCGCTCGCGGCCTTCGCGTTCATGATCTTCAACCTCCTGTGCGCGCCGTGCTTCGCCGCGATGGGCGCCATCAGGCGCGAGATGAACAGCGGCAAGTGGACGCTCTTCGCCATCGGCTACATGTGCCTCTTCGCCTACATCGTCGCGCTGATCGTCTATCAGGTTGGCAAGGCGATTCTCGGCGCAGTGAGCCCGATCGGCCTGGGTGTGGCCATCGCGCTGATCGCCCTTGGCATCTACCTGCTCTTCATCAAGAAGTACAAGGAGGCTGACAAGCTCACGGTCAAGGTGGCTTCGGAGTAGCCACGTCAAGCTAGTATTTCGAGCTGGCCGGCGATCCTTATCGGCCAGCTCGTTCGGATGGGAGGAGGACGAAGATGGCTTGGATAGCGGATAATGCGGCTACGATCATCGTCCTTCTCGCTGTTTTGACAGCAGTGTTCTTCATCGTGAGGAGCTGGGTCAAGAACAAGGGCCTCGGCTGCGACGGCTGTTCCAGCGAATGCTCGCACTGCAAGGGCGACTGCCCCTCCGTCTCCTTCGAGCTCACCGAAGAGCAGAAGGAGAGGTTGGCGAAGATGTAGAGGGCTGCAGCCCTGTTCGCTTCTGAAAGGAAGATCGATATGGTCAAGACCGTATTGGGCATCGAGGGCATGGCGTGCTCCATGTGCGAGGCGCATGTCAACGATGCGATACGCAAGAACTTCGACGTCAAGAAGGTGAAGGCGAGCCGCCGCAAGCGCAACTGCATCGTCGAGTCGGAGGAACCGCTCGACTCAGAGCGCCTAGAGGCTGTCATAGCCGAGATAGGATACGAGCTTACGAGCATCGACTAGAGGGAAGCGCCGCGAATAGCGGCGCTTTCGATTTGCCAAGCGAATCGGCCGCCTCACGCTCTCCCAATCTTAAAACTCTGTTAACTATCGCGTCCGCTTCACTCAGCGGACGCGCTTTGGAATAGTATTTGGTTAGGGGGGGGAGCAAGCCCTGCGGCGCATTGCCTCTGAGAGAGCGCACAGCGCCGCGTGCAGGCCGTTTTGGAAGGAGTTGGTGCAGATGCCCGCAACCGTTCTTGTAGGAGCCCAATGGGGAGACGAGGGAAAGGGCAAGATAACCGACCTCCTCGCTGGCAACTACGATTACGTCGTCAGGTTCCAAGGCGGCAACAACGCCGGTCACACCGTGGTCCACGGCGACACCCATCTCGCGCTCCATCAGATTCCCTCGGGCATCATGTACGAGAACGTCTGCTCCGTCATCGGCAATGGCTGCGTGGTCGATCCCAAGGTTCTCATCGAGGAGATGGACAACCTCGCCGAGCTCGGCATCTCCACCGACAACCTGCTGATCTCCTCGCATGCGCACCTCATCATGCCCTGGCACATCGACATGGACAAGGGCGCCGAGGTGACGCGCAGCGAGCATTCGATCGGCACTACCGGGCGCGGCATCGGCCCTGCGTATCGCGATAAGATCTCGCGCGACGGCCTGCGCATGTGCGACCTGCTCGAGCCCGACTACTTCCGCGAGCGCGTAGGAGAGCTGCTGCTTGTGCGAAACGAGGAGCTCAAGGACGTATACGGCACCAAGCCCTACGATGTCGACGAGATATGCGAGCTCTACGCCGGCTATGCCCAGCGCATCGGCGACCAGATCGTCGACACGGTTACGCTGCTCAACGAGGCGGTCGAGGCTGGCAAGAGCATCTTCTTCGAGGGGGCGCAGGGAGCGCTGCTCGACATCGACCATGGCACTTTCCCCTACGTCACCTCCTCCTCCACCAGCGCCGGCGGCGCCTGCACCGGCAGCGGCGTGGGATCCAAGTGGATCGAGCGCGTCCTCGGCATCGCCAAGGCCTACACCACCCGTGTGGGCTCCGGCCCGTTCCCTACGGAGCTGCTGGATGAGACCGGCGACCTTCTAACCACGAAGGGCGCCGAGTTCGGCGTCACCACCGGCCGTCGCCGCCGCTGCGGCT
>JAFWGD010000157.1 GCA_017515355.1 Coriobacteriales bacterium | reverse complement strand
TGTCATCGTCGACGGCATCGCGCGCCTCGTCGAGAAGCGCCCTTGCATCGTCGAGCAGGCTCTGGACCTCCTTGAGCTTCGCAGCGGTCTTGTCTTGGCCGCCATCGTCCGCGAGGTGGAACAGCCTGTGCGTCCATCTCCTGTTGAGGGCTATGCACTCGTCGATCTGCTCGATCGTGGATTTCAGTTGGTTGGTGTTCACTCCGTTATTGCACATGGGACATCGGCCTTTCAAAACTAAACTGTCTCGGTGTGGTGTTACCAATTACTGGGATGATAACACAGCGCCCGCAACCGTGCAGGCTGCAGGCGCTTGCATGCGTTTTTGCTCCGCTCAGCTTCGGCACCGCTTCCTCCTTGTGATGCGGGAGAGTGCCAATGCAGGGCCGTATCTACATGAGGACCCTGTCGAGCAGGATGTTGAGGGTGTACTCGTTCACGGCGCCCATCACGTGGTCGACCGGCTCCCCGCCCGAGAAGATGACCGTTGTGGGAACGGCGTTGATGCCGTACTTGAAGGCCACCTCGGAGCACTCGTCGATGTCGACCTCGGCGAAGCGGGCCTTATCGGCGTTCGCCTCGGCGAATGCTTCGAAAGTGGGGTGGTAGACCTTGCAGGGGCCGCACCAGGTTGCGCTGAAATCGACGAAGACGGGCTTATCCGAGTTCAATACCACGCTCTGGAAGTTTTCGGCGGTGATCTTCTGAATTGCCATTTTCACTCCTTGGTCTGAATTGGTTTGCAACGAAAAGTATAGCGCTTGGCGTGCGCGTTCGGATGATGATTTATGATATGGAGAGGCGTTCGCGAAAGGGCAGGAGAGGTTGCGGGCGCCCAAGCGGGAGAGGTTTCCATTGGCACGCAAGGCAAGCGGCAGGCAGGGTTCTGCAATATCGGATACCCAGAAGATGATCTTGACGGAGAAGGCGATTCGCGCGCAGCGGGCCGCGCTCGACCCGTATCGGGATTGCCTTGCCGGAGACGATTTCGCGATCGTCGTCGCCATCTGCTCCGAAGAGGTGCCCGGCCACGCTCCTATGGCTGAGCGCTCCGACATCGAAGCGCTTCGCAAGGCGCTCGAGGCGATGGGCTATCTGCCCGATTCGCTGGCGCTCATCGACCTCGCCGCCAGGCAGCTTTCCCCCGGTGAGCTGCGCATTCTCGTCGAGCAGATCGATCCCGTAGCCATCGTGGCGCTCGACTCGCCCTCGTCTGCGGCGCTCTACGCGAGCTTCGGCTCGGCGGTGCGCGATTGCGTCGACATCCGCGAGGGCGTGAAGGTTCTCATGGGGCGCAAGGTCGTCTCGATCGATGGTTTCGCAGCCTCTCTCGAAGATCCGGAGCGCAAGCGCGAAGCATGGCAGCGCCTCAGGGAGCTTGCTCACTGGCGCTCCCGATAGCGCCGGTTTCCGCGCAAAAAAAGAACACCGCCGCACCCAAGCGAGCGCAGCGGCGACCTCCTCATTCGGACGAGTTCGGAACTAGTCCTCTTCGATATCCTCGATCGCACCCATCGGGCATTCCTCGATGCATGCGCCGCATGCAATGCAGGACTCCTCGTTGACGACGGTTGCAACCTCCCTAACGATGTCAAGGACACCTGAGGGGCAGACATCGACACAGCTTCCGCAAGCGGAGCATTCGTCCGTGTTGATGATCGGTCTGGACATTTCCTACCTCCCATTGATTCCAAATCTAACGAAGATTTGTATCTCCTAAGGGTGGCAATATAGCACTATCTGGGCATAAAACAAGATGTAATTCGCAATATTCCAAAAAAGACTTGAAAGCAGGTGCTGGCGGTTAGGGGCTATGGGGATGGGGCAAACCTTCCGAACATCCGCTAAAATGCGCGCTCAGGCGGCCATTTGCAGTTTTTGCGGCATGCTCGCCGCGATAGACGCGCACGTTTGATACAATTCTCAAGTTCGTTTTAATCAAGCATGCACGGGGACCTTGCCCGCGTGTGGCCCGGAGAAAAGGGTTGCGGCGCAGGGGATGAACCGGGCAGAAGAGTAACAAATGGAGGTATGAAATGGAACCCATTACCATCAAGTCGCTTCTTGATGCTGGTGTTCACTTCGGACATCAGACCCGCCGTTGGAACCCGAAGATGGCCCCTTACATCTTCACCGACCGCAACGGAATCTACATTCTCGATCTCAAGAAGACCATCATCGCAATGGACGAGGCCTACTCCTTCGTCTCCAGCGTCGCTGCCAAGGGCGGCACCGTCCTCTTCGTCGGCACTAAGAAGCAGGCGCAGGATGCCATCAAGACCCAGGCCGAGCGCTGCGGCATGCCCTACGTCACCAATCGCTGGCTCGGCGGCATGCTCACCAACTTCTCGACCATCAAGGAGCGCATCCGCCGCATGGAGCAGCTCGAGGCCATGGACAACGATGGCCGCATGGCCGCTCTGCCCAAGAAGGAGCAGATCAAGCTGCACAAGGAGCTCGCAAAGCTGCAGCACAACCTCGATGGAATCAGGAGCATGCAGGGCGCTCCCGACGCAGTCTTCGTAGTCGACACCAAGCGCGAGGAGATTGCGATCAAGGAGGCTACCAAGCTCGGAATCCCCGTAATCGGAATGCTCGACACCAACTCCGATCCCGATGAGGTCGAGTTCGGCATCCCCGCCAACGACGACGCGATCCGCTCGATCTCGATCTGCGCAGAGCTCGTAGCCGAGGCGGTCCTTGCCAACATCGGACAGCCCGATGTCCAGGAGGGCGAGTTCGCGCCCGAGGCTCCTGCTGAGGCAGCAGCCGAGGCTCCCGCGGAGGCGCCGGCCGAGGCTCCCGCAGAGTAACCCCTGTCCCACAGTCCGCAACACCTGACATTCGAAAGAGGTATCGATATGGCAAACGTAACCGCTGCAATGGTTAAAGAGCTTCGCGAGATGACCGGCGCCGGCATGATGGAGTGCAAGAAGGCGCTCGTCGAGGCTGACGGCGACATCCAGGCTGCCGTCGACGTGCTCCGCAAGCGCGGACTCGCCGCTGCCGCCAAGAAGGCTGGACGCGCCACCAACGAGGGCGTCATCGTGACCAAGGTCTCCGCTGACGGCAAGTGCGCCGCTGCGGTCGAGGTCAACTGCGAGACCGACTTCGTCGCCCGCACCGACAACTTCATCGCCTTCGCTAACAAGATCGCACAGGCTGTCCTCGAGAACGACCCGGCAGACGTCGAGGCCCTCAAGGCCTGCGAGGTCGAGGGCGAGACCGTCGACGCCGCGCTGATCGAGGCCATCCACACCATCGGCGAGAATATGAACATCTCCCGCTTCGTCCGCGTCTCCGCAGAGGACGGCTGCATCGCAGATTACGTCCACATGGGCGGCAAGATCGGCGTTCTCGTCGCCTTCAAGCTCAGCGACGATGCAATCGCCGCCAAGGACGAGTTCAAGACCTTCGCGAACGACGTCGCGCTGCAGGTTTGCGCGATGAGGCCGGTTGCGGTGAGCCGCAACAGCGTCGCTCCCGAGATCGTTGCCCATGAGATGGAGATCTACAAGGCGCAGGCTGCCGAGTCCGGCAAGCCCGAGGCCATCCAGGAGAAGATCGCCACTGGTCGCATGGAGAAGTACTACAAGGAGTTCTGCCTTCTCGAGCAGGCCTTCTTCAAGGATGACAGCATGACCGTCGACAAGCTGCGCGCAAAGGTCGCCAAGGACTGCGGCGGCGAGATCGAGGTCGTCTCCTTCAGCCGCATCGAGCTCGGAGAGACCGCCGAGTAACCTTAAGGAGCGAGCATGAGCGAGTTCATCTTCGATAGGGTTCTTCTCAAGCTTTCAGGCGAGGCGCTCGTCGGCGAGGTCGGCTTCGGCATCGATCCGAAGGTCCTCGGCGAGGTTGCCGCCGAGATCAAGGAGCTCGTCGATGGCGGAATCCAGCTCGCCATCGTCGTCGGCGGAGGCAATATCTTCCGCGGCATGGCCGCCAGCTCCGAGGGCATGGATCGCGCGCAGGCCGATAACATCGGAATGCTCGCCACCGTCATGAACGCGCTTGCCCTCCAGGAGGCGCTCGAGCGCATCGGCGTTCCCACCAGGGTGCAGTCCGCCATCGCGATGTCGCAGGTTGCGGAGCCCTACATCCGCCGCCGTGCGGAGCGCCACCTCGAGAAGGGGCGCGTCGTGATCTTCGCCGCAGGAACCGGCAACCCCTACTTCACGACCGACACCGCCGCGGCGCTGCGCGCATGCGAGATCGGTGCCCAGGCGATGCTCAAGGCAACCAAGGTCGACGGCGTATACGACAAGGATCCGAAGGTCTATCCGGATGCCCAGAAGTTCGATCACATCTCCTACATCGATGTCCTCACCAAGGACATCCACGTGATGGACTCCACGGCGACTTCGCTGTGCATGGACAACAACATGACGATCCTCGTGTTCAACCTCGGCGTGAAGGGCAACATGTACCGCGCGCTCAAGGGCGAGCCCATCGGCACCGTGGTCGACTAGCTGTCAATCGCATATACATGCTGCAAATCGGCGGTGTTTTCCCATATAATGGGAAGCACCGTCGATATATTTATGGCAGAAGGCGTACGGACGCAAGTAGATAGGAACAAGCCATGGTAGATGAGATTATCTTTAACGCCGAAGAGGCTATGGAGAGCAGGATCGATTCGCTCGCCCATGATTTCGACAACATTCGCACTGGACGCGCTTCGGCCAAGAACATCGAGAAGATCACGGTTGAGTACTATGGCGTGCAGACCCCCATCACCCAGGTCGCATCGGTCAAGGTTCCCGAGGCGCATATGCTGCTGATCGAGCCGTGGGACAAGGGGCTCGTCAACCCGATCTGCAAGGCTATCCAGGCAAGCGACCTCGGCATAACTCCGAGCAACGATGGCCATTCGATCAGGCTGCCCTTCCCGCAGCCGACGGAGGAGCGTCGCCGCGAGCTCGTCAAGCAGTGCGGCAAGTACGCCGAGGAGGCCAAGATCTCGATCCGCAACGCCCGCCGCGATGCCAACAGCAAGCTCGAGAAGGCTCGCAAGGCCTCGGATATCACCGAGGACGATGAGCGCAGGGCGCAAAACGACGTCCAGAAGCTGACGGACAAGTACGTGGCAAAGATCGACGAGCTCCTCTCCGCTAAAGAAGCAGAGGTCATGGAGGTCTAAGTTGGGCATGACGCTCGAAGAGCTCCGAGAGTACTTCGGTGACCTTCCCGAGGACATCGACGTATCGGGCTACGATCCCAACAAGGTTCCGCACCACATAGCGATAATCATGGACGGCAACGGGCGCTGGGCCAAGAGCCGCGGCCTCTCGCGCAGCGACGGGCATTTCGCTGGCATCGAGGGCGTCCGTGCTGCCATTCGCACGTGCTCTGACATCGGGGTGCGCTATCTCACGATCTACTCGTTCTCCACCGAGAACTGGAATCGTCCGAAGGATGAGGTCGACATCCTGATGACGCTCTTCGCGGAGACGATGTGCGCCGAGGTTGACGGTCTCGACGAGGAGAACGTGCGCGTGCGTTTGATCGGCGACATGAGCGAGCTTCCCGAGGAAACTCGCGAGTCCTTCGAGTCGGCAATCGAGCAGACCGCCGGCAATACCGGGATGACGCTCGAGATAGCTGTCAACTATGGCGGCAGGGCGGAGATCGTAAACGCGGTGCGCAAGATCGCAGCCGATGCGCGCGACGGCAGGGTCGATCCTAGCGAGATCGACGAGTCGCTGATTGCCAGCAACCTCTACGATCCACTGCTGCCCGATCCGGATCTGCTAATCCGCACGAGCGGCGAATTCAGGATCTCGAACTTCCTGCTCTGGCAGCTTGCCTACTCCGAGTTCTACGTGACAGATGTGCTTTGGCCGGATTTCGACAAGTACGAGCTGTTGCGTGCTGTAATGTCTTACCAATCGCGCAATAGGAGATTTGGAGCCGTATAGTGTCAGTCGACAAGGCCAGCAAGGCGATGGAGTCTGCGCCGAAAGCGCAGGAATCGGCGTCCGAGAAGGGCGCGCATAAGAAGAGCTCGGCAAGGGTCCTCCCGGGCCTGGTCTTTGCCGTCATCGTCATAGGATGCACGCTCGCGCCCGCATACATCTCCGCTGGAGTGGTTCTGCTCCTCTCCGTCTTCTGCGCTTGGGAGCTCTTCACGATGCTGCGCGACGACGCCAAGCATCCCAACGCCATCATCGGCACCATCGGCGCGGCACTCTTCCCCTATGCCTACTTCTTCTTCGGGTTCGCGGGAATGGGGCTCGTCACCGCCGCACTGCTGCTCGCTGTTATGTGCTGGTACATCTTCAGCCCGCGCACGCATTTCAGCGACGTCGCCATCACAGTATTCGGCGCGCTCTACACTGGCGCGCTCCTCAGCTCTATCGTGGTTATCAGGGCTGCGGTCCCTGGCTTCTGGGGCGGAGTTCTGGCTGCTGCCGTCATCATCGCGATCTGGGCGAATGATGTCATGGCGTTCGTCTGGGGCTCGCGTCTCGGGCGCAACAAGCTCGCACCGCAGATCTCGCCCAACAAGTCTTGGGAGGGCTTCGTCGCAGGCCTTGCGGGTTCGGTTGTGATCTGGTGCGCCATGGCTTTCATCCCAACCGTCGACATGCCGATATACCAGGCCATCATCGGAGGGCTCATCTCAGGGGTGTTCTCCGTTCTCGGAGACCTCGCAGAGTCCAAGATCAAGCGCGCTACGGGATATAAGGACTCCGGTACCATCATGCGCGGCCATGGCGGAATACTCGATAGATGCGATGCGATGCTCACTGGATGCTCTGCATCCGTAGCGATACTCTGCCTGTTCAGGATAGTGGCCATCTAGGAGATCGCCATGGGCAATCTTGACTATTCGATCGAAAGGCCAGTCGACCTGGCCGTCCTCGGCTCTACAGGCTCGATCGGACGGCAGGCGCTCGACATCGCTGCCAAGAATCGCGAACTGGTCGACGTCACCGTCCTCAGCACCAACTCCTCGGTCGACCTGCTCGTCAAGCAAGCGCTCGAGTTCGGCGTGGGAACGGTTGCCATCGCCGACGAATCGCAGCGAGGACACGCCGCGCTGGCCGAGCTTCCGAGCAGTTGCAAGGTGCTCTGGGGCGCCAGCGGCATCGAGGAGATCGCTGCGACTCATGAGGCTCGCGAGGGCAATCTGGGGGTCGTTCTCGACTCGATCGTCGGCATCGCCGGCCTTCGCGTCAGCCATGCGACGCTCTCGGGAGACTCGCGACTAGCGCTGGCCAACAAGGAGTCGCTCGTCGTAGGCGGCGAGCTGCTGATGCCGATGGTCTCGCCAGGCCAGCTGATCCCTGTGGATTCAGAGCACTCCGCGATATTCCAATGCTTCGAGGGCGAACGCCGCTCAGAGATGAGCCGTATCTGGATCACCGCTTCCGGCGGTCCGTTCCGCGGCTGGACGCGCGCGCAGCTTGCCGAAGTCACCGTCGATCAGGCCCTCGCGCACCCAACGTGGAACATGGGCGAGAAGATCACGATCGACTCCTCGACGCTGATGAACAAGGGCTTCGAGGTGATCGAGGCCCACCACCTATTCGACTGCGATTACGATCGAGTTTCCGTCGTGGTGCATCCGCAAAGCTGCATACACTCGATGGTCGAGTTCGCCGACGGGTCGGTCAAGGCGCACCTCGGCGTCACCGACATGCGCATCCCCATCCAATATGCGCTCAGCTATCCTGCACGATGGGAGGGCGTACTCGAGCCGCTCGACTTCACCAAGCTCGGTTCGCTCACCTTCGAGGCACCCGATCTCGATACCTTCGGATGCCTGCGCCTTGCCATCGCCGCTGGACGCGAGGGAGGCACCGCAACCACCGTTCTCAACGCCGCGAGCGAGGTTGCCGTGGCGGCGTTTCTTGCACGGCGATGCGGATTCCTCGACATCGAGGCCGCGGTCGAGGACGCGCTCGGCGCCCATGCAAGCGAGCGTATCGAATCGCTCGAGCACATCGAGGCCGTCGACGACTGGGCGCGCGCCCATGTGCGCGGTTTCCTGGGTCTGGATGAATAGGCCATGACCGCGCTCTCAACGATCTTCTGGGGCATCGTCATCCTCGGACTGATCGTCTTCATCCACGAAGGCGGTCATTACCTGACCGCGCGTGCGTTCAAGGTGCGCGTCACCGAGTTCATGCTAGGGCTTCCTGGCCCCAGCATCGGGTTCAAGCCGAAGAGGAGCGAGACGCGCTTCGGCGTGACCGTCGTTCCGCTGGGAGGATATGCGCGCATCGCTGGCATGGACGAGACATGCGACGAGACCAACCTGCCCACCACCGTCGAGATCCTCTATGCGCAGGGGCGGATAGGCTACGAGACGGCCGACATGCTCTCCGAGAACCTGGGGTACGATTTCGGCGCGTCGCTCGAGACGCTCTACGACTGGGGTTGCGCCAAGCGCGTCAAGAAGAGCCGTGGAGTATTCGAGTACGTGGCGCCGGAGTGCGACGGCTTCGATCTGGCCGAGCCGCGCGAGCTGGCCGATCCCGTCGGGTTCATCGCCGCAGAGCGCAAGAAGACCTACATCTCGCTTCCGTGGTGGAAGCGCATGATCATCCTCTTCGGAGGCGCGGGGGCAAACCTGCTCTTCGCAATCATCGTCATCACCGGCATCCTTATGTTCGCGGGCACATCCAATCCGTCGCTGACCATCTCCGACGCCTCGCAGGGAATGCCCGCGTACGAGGCTGGCATCCGCGCGGGGGATACGCTATTGGCCGTCGATGGCGTCTCGGTTGACGAGTGGATGGAGTTCAGCGAGATCGTCTCCAGCCACAAGGTCGGCGATGTCGTCGAGATCGCCTACGAGCGCAATGGCGAGCGCTTCACCGCCACGATAGAGCTAGCAGAATCCGCCGATGGCCGCCCGGTCATCGGAGTGATCTCCGGAACTGAGATCGTCAAGCACGGCTTATTCGACGCGCTCGGCACATCGTTCTCCTACATAGGGCTGGTCACCGAGGCGATCCTCAAGCTGATAAACCCGATGACCACCGCCGAGATAATCAGCGAATCGTCATCGATCATCGGCATCTCGGTTGCCGCGCGCGAGGCTGCCAGCGCCGGATGGATCAGCTTCATCTACCTCACCGCCGCGATCTCCATCTCGATCGGCCTGATGAACCTGCTGCCCCTGATGCCCCTCGATGGTGGGCGCATGATAGTCGAGACGGTCCAGCGAATCACCCGCAAGAAGGCGTCGACCAGGGTCCTCAACTGGTATTCTATGATCGGAATCGCGCTCGTCCTCGTCCTCTTCGTCTTTGCGATGAAGCAGGACATCACTTCGCTGATAACCGGCGTTTGGCCATGGTAGGAGGTTCGCAAGATGGGTGAGCTGCCAAGGAATCTTACGCGCCGCGTGATGGTGGGAAGCGTGCCCGTCGGGGGAGGGGCTCCCGTCTCCGTGCAGACGATGCTCTCGACGCCGACCTCCGATGTGGATCTGGCTCTCAGAGAGATCGCCCGAGTGGCCGATCTCGGCTGCGAGATCGTGCGCTTGGCGATTCCCAGCGAGGCAGAGCTCGAGCCCTTCGGACGCATCTGCGAGGCATCGCCTCTTCCTGTGGTTGCCGACATCCACTTCGACTACAAGCTTGCGATCGGGGCTGCAAGGCGCGGGGCTGCAAAGCTGCGCATAAATCCCGGCAACATCGGCAGCGCAGAGCGCGTCGATGCGGTGATCGATGCGGCTGGCGAGGCGGGCATCCCGATCCGCATCGGCGTCAACGGCGGCTCGCTGGAGCAGCGACTCCGCGATGCCAAGGGGATGAGCCTGCCCGAGAAGCTCGCGGCGAGCGTCGAGGGCTTCGTCGAGCACTTCCAGACCCGCGGTTTCGACGACATCGTCCTCTCCGCCAAGGCGCACGACGTGCCGACCACCGTAGAAACGTACAGAATGCTCTCTAAGCGCCTTCCGGGCGTTCCCCTCCACATAGGCGTAACCGAGGCTGGAACGCTGCGACAGGGCACTGTGAAGGCTTCTGCGGGCCTTGGAATCCTGCTGGCAGAGGGAATCGGGGACACGCTTCGCGTTTCGCTGACTGGCAGCATCGACGACGAGGTGCTCGTGGGCTGGGAGATACTCCAGGCATGCGGATTGCGCAGACGCACGCCAGAGCTGGTGAGCTGTCCCACATGCGGACGCACCCAGATCGACCTCATCCCGATTGCGGAGGAGGTTGCCACGAGGCTCTCGCGCATCGCCAAGCCGATCAAAGTCGCTGTGATGGGCTGCGTGGTCAACGGGCCGGGCGAGGCTGCCGATGCCGACATAGGCATCGCAGGAGGCAAAGGCGAGGGCCTGATCTTCGCGCATGGCGAGGTTTTGCGCAAGGTACCCGAGTCCGAGATCGTCGAGGCGCTCTTCGAGGAGATACGCAAGCTCTAGGCCCACTCCGCGGCGCTGACATTCGTCCGCGCGCATCCTGCGCA
>JAFWGD010000156.1 GCA_017515355.1 Coriobacteriales bacterium | reverse complement strand
TTTCCGCCGAATTCAAGATAGAGCTTTCCGAACTTGCCAATCCTCTCGCGGATCTTCTCTGATTGAAGGCGAATGTACTTTTCGTTATCGAACCCGATCCTCATATGCTATGCAACCTCTCGTATGTGCCCGAACTCGCTTAGACGATGCCAATTGCCATCGCATAAATGTTAACCCAAACAGCTACGAATCGAATGCGACAAAGGCATTCTTATCTGTTCCGCTAAACAAGATTTAAAGAGCCTGAAATCTAACAGCTAGTTCCAGTCCGCTTCGTCGAATTCCTTCTGCATGGCTCCGTACATCTTCTCCTCTTCCACAAGCCATGCCTCCCTGCTGGGGAGGTCCCAACCCCTCGGAGTGAAGTCCATATCTTGAAGGTCTGTGATCACGCGCGGGAACCAAGGCGAAGGAATGGACATGGTGAGCGATCCGCGCGGATTTACCTGGCGGGCGGTCGAGCCGTGCCCGATTCCCTCGATGATGAAGTTGTAGTTGCCGCTGACGAATGGATAGGCATAGAGCCAAGAGCACTGGAACACGCTGGTCTGCTTCGTTTGGATCATGCATCCGGTTGTGTATGCGAGCGCATGGATGACGATATTCATCTTATCGATCGGAGCGTTCATGATAAGCAGATCGGGTTCGAAATCGAGAGCCGAGAGCTTCGCGAACACTACGTAATTGATGGCTCCTGGGGGAACAAGCTGGTAGTTCTGCATGCAGCGGACGTTGGCAGCATTGTCACGGAAGACGCCGCAGTGCTGACCGATCTCGCCCGAAGGTCCGTAGTCAGGGCCTTCGCCGGGACCGAGCATCCCAAGGGAAGCACAGCCGACGCAATCCTCGCAGTGCTTATCGATGTAGAACGGCTTGTCGTGGCTTTGTGCCTCCTTGCACATCTCGCACAGGGCGATCTTCTTATCCAGGCGCTCGATGCCCTTCGGCTTGTAGAACATGTACTTGACTCCAACGGGCTCCTTCTCGAATCCTATCTCGTTGAATATCGAAAAGTCTGTCTTGAGGGGTGTGAGTGCCATAATTCCTCGTTTCTTCCGATTCGCAGCGCATCTGCTGCGAGTTGCGCGGCATAGCGCCAACGCCCGATTTCTCCTGTTCATATTTTGCCACTCTCGCGGAGATTTATCCACATCGCACCCACATGGCAGCTAGAATACGAACTTGCATTCATATAGAAGAAAGGGCATGGATTGAGCGAAGGCAGGCTGACAGGAAAAGACGTGAAACAGGCGTTTGCAGCCTCGCTTCCGATCATCCTTGGATACATAGTCCTGGGTATTCCCTGCGGAGTGCTCTGCCAGAAGGCCGGGATGGATTTCTGGATGGTTGTTGCGATGTCGATGCTCTTCTATTCAGGAGCGGGCCAATACATGATTCCCAACATGTGGCTTGCCGGAGTGCCTCTCCCCTCTCTGATCACCAGCGTCATCCTTATCAACACGCGTCAGCTGCTGTACGGCAGCGCGCTCAGCCCGTTTTGCAACAAAGTCTCCAAAGGCAAGGCAGTGGCAATGGCTGGAGGAGTGACCGACGAGTCGTTCGGCGTCAACCTTGCCAAGTTCCAGTCTGGAGAATGGAAGGTCTCGCAGGCGGGTTTGGTCAACGGCTTCTCGCAGAGCTCTTGGGCTATCGCCAACATGGCTGGCTTCATCATAGGCGGAGTCTTCTCCTTCGACACCGCGATAGCTTCGTTTGCCATGACTTCGATCTTCCTATGCCTGCTGATGATGCAAAGGAAGCGGGTCGATCATTTCATAGCAGGGGCATGCGCTGCCATCGGCGTCATAGCGTGCAAGATGATTGGACTCGCTGGCCCAGCCATCCTCATCGGGGCGCTCATAGGCGTAGCTGCTGGATTGATCGCTGGCAGGCGCTACAAGGATGAGGACACCGAAACCGAGGAGGCAGCCGATGCCCTGGTCTAGCTTTCTCATCATCTTCGCATGCTGTGCGGTTTCCATGTACATCTGCCGAGTGCTCCCCGCTTTCGCCTTCGCAGGTAAGGAGCTCCCCGCGAGCCTCGTGAAGGCGCTCAACTACATACCAGTCGCAGCATTCGCTGCTCTGGTTGCCAACGATCTTGTCTCAGTCGAGGCATTCGCAACTGGACTATGGCCTGCGCTCCTCCCTTTCGCTGCAGCGATACCAGTGATCATCGTTGCGTTGAAGACCAAGTCGCTTGCTTTGTGCATCATCGTCGGCGTAGCCTGTTACGCGCTCCTTCTGCTCATTTGAGCATTGCGCATTGAAACGCTGCGTGGCTAGTGATTAGAATCCACATTTGGGCATTGAGCCTTGCACCGAGTATGGATTTCAAGGAAATTTGAAGATGGCTGAGGGAAAACCTGCAAAGATCGCAAAGGGCGAGAGAGCTCTGTTCAGCGGGAAGATGGGCTTCGTGCTGGCAGCTGCAGCTTCTGCTGTCGGCCTTGGGAACATGTGGAGGTTCCCATACCTCGCAGCCAAGTACGGCGGGGGAACCTTCCTCATCGTCTACATCATCCTCGTGGTCACCTTCGGTTTCGCGCTGATGATCGCGGAGACTGCGCTCGGTCGCCTGACGCGCAAGAGCGTGATAGGCGCGTATAGCCATTTCGGCAAGAAGTTCGCATTCATCGGCGTTCTTGCTGCTCTCGTACCGATCATCATCACTCCCTACTATTGCGTGATCGGCGGTTGGGTGACCAGATACATGGTCGGCTATCTGACGATGCCAGCTGCGGAGCTTGCTGCCGATGGATTCTTCGGAAGCTTCGTCACGAGCACGTCAGGCGACACCTTCATGTGGCTGGGGGTTTTCATCGCAATCGTCGTTCTCGTAGTAGCCCTTGGCGTCAAAAACGGCATCGAACGGGTCAACAAGGTCCTCATGCCTCTGCTGATCGTCATGGCAATCGGCATCTTCATCTATGCGATGACGCTCGATGGCGCGCTTGACGGTCTCAAGTATTACCTCATTCCGGACGTTTCAAAGCTTTCTATCAACCTCGTTGTCGCCGCAATGGGACAGATGTTCTTCAGCCTCTCCCTTGCAATGGGAATCATGGTCACCTATGGCTCCTACTTCAAGAAGGACGATGACCTTGAAAAGTCCGTCCGCCGAATCGAGATATTCGATACGGGAATTGCGATCCTCGCAGGTCTCATGATCATCCCTGCGGCTGTTGCCGTCACGGGCTCGCCCGATGCTGTAGCAGGACACGCTGGTCCAGGCCTTATGTTCGGAGTGCTCCCCCAGGTCTTCACCGATTTAGGGGGCGCTGGACGAATAGTCGGGTTCGTTTTCTTCGCGCTAGTATTCTTCGCCGCTCTAACAAGCGCGATATCGCTATTCGAAACCTGCGTTTCGATCTTCTGCGATGGAGCGAAGATCTCTCGCGCCAAGTCGATTGCCCTATGCACCGGCTTGATCTTGGTGCTCGCGATAATCTGCAACCTTGGTTACAACGCCTGGATTGGTCTCGATCCGATGTATTCGCTTTTCGGAATCGGCGAATACCAGAGCATGCAGATCCTCGACTTCATGGACTTTATCTCGAACACGATACTCATGCCGATCGTGGCGTTGCTGACCTGCATCTTCGTCGGCTGGATCATCAAACCCAAGAAGATCGCAGACGAGGTCAGGGAGTCTTCGAAGTTCCGCAGCGAGAAGCTCTTCAACGTAATGATCAAGTTCATAGCGCCGATCTTCACGATCCTCATCCTCATCTTCTACGTTCTTAATACGACTGGAGCTATTGTCCTCTAAACGCTGATAGAGCAAATCCTGTGTGCAACACCGCAAATGCAGGACGGCATTGTCGCTTCCCTCTTGCCGTTCACCTGTAAATCTGGAATCATTTAATTACCCTCTTGATTGGTAGGTAGATTCTGCTAAACTCATACCAACCTACTCACGAGATAGGTAGGTTTTGGAAATAGCAATCAGAGGGTTTTGCAGAAAGGAATGATACTCATGTCCCAGTACAGATTCGAGACGCTGCAGCTGCATGTCGGACAGGAGAGCCCAGATCCCGCAACCGATGCGAGGGCCGTGCCGATCTATGCCACGACATCTTACGTCTTCAAAGATTCAGCCCAAGCGGCTGGAAGATTCGGCCTGACCGAACCTGGCAACATCTATACCAGGCTGATGAACCCGACCTCCGATGTCTTCGAAAAGCGCATTGCTGCGCTGGAGAGCGGGGCTGCAGCGCTCGCCTGTGCTTCTGGATCCGCGGCCATCACGTACGCGATCCAAAACATTGCATTGGCAGGAGACCACATCGTCTCTTCTTCGAATCTCTATGGAGGCACCTATAACCTGTTCAACAACACCCTTCGCGATCAGGGAATCTCCACCACTTTCGTCGATCCCTCGGATCCCGCCAACTTCGAGAGGGCCATCCAGGAGAACACGAAGTTGCTCTATTCCGAGACTCTCGGCAATCCGAACTCGGATGTGATCGACATCGAGGCTATCGCAGAAATCGCCCATAGGCACGGTGTTCCGCTGATCGTCGACAATACCTTCGCCACGCCCTACCTGCTTCGCCCCATCGAGCACGGGGCGGATGTCGTAGTGCACTCCGCTACCAAATTCATCGGCGGACATGGCACCGTAATGGGCGGCGTGATCGTCGATGGAGGTAACTTCGACTGGGCTGCCAACGACAAGTTCCCCGGGCTGTCCAAGCCCAATCCCTCCTATCACGGAGTTATCTTCACCGATGCAGTCGGCCCGATCGCATACATCATGAAGATACGCACCACTCTCATGCGCGACCAAGGCGCAACCATCTCGCCTTTCAACTCCTTCCTGCTCCTCCAGGGCCTGGAAACCCTTTCTCTCAGAGTCGAAAGGCATGTTGAGAACGCGCTCAAGGTTGTCGATTACCTCAAGAATCACCCGCAAGTGGAGAGCGTCAATCATCCATCCTTGGCATCTGGAGTGCAAAAGGATCTCTACGACCGCTACTTCCCCGATGGAGCTGCCTCGATCTTCACCTTCGACATCAAGGGAGACGCCGAGACGGCGAAAAAGTTCACCGAAAGCCTCGAGCTCTTCTCGCTTCTCGCAAACGTCGCCGACGTGAAGTCGCTTGTAATCCACCCAGCCTCTACAACCCACTCACAGCTCTCCGAAGAGGAGCTCCTCGCGGGCGGCATCAAGCCTACGACCGTTAGGCTCTCGATCGGCACCGAGCACATCGACGATATCATCGCGGACCTTGAGCACGGGTTCGAAGCAGTCAAGGACAACTAAGGAGATTGCCATGTCTAAGATCTACACTAGCGCAGATCAGCTCATAGGGAACACTCCCCTACTTGAGCTCAAGCACATCGAGGAAGCCAAGGGGCTAAATGCAAAGCTCGTTGCAAAGCTCGAATACTTCAACCCTGCGGGTTCGGTAAAGGATAGGATCGCCAAGGCTATGCTCGATGATGCCGAGGCATCCGGAAAGCTGGCTGCTAACAGCACGATCATTGAGCCTACCAGCGGAAACACAGGAATAGGACTTGCCTCCGTCGGGGCAGCCAGGGGATACAGGGTCATCCTAACGATGCCCGAAACCATGTCGGTAGAACGCAGGCAGATGATCAAGGCCTATGGAGCTGAGATCGTATTGACGGATGGAGCCAAGGGCATGAAGGGCGCCATCGAGAAGGCCGAGGAGCTTGCAGCCGAGATCGAGAACAGCTTCATCCCCGCCCAGTTCGACAATCCCGCCAATCCCAAGGCGCACTACGAGACCACCGGCCCTGAGATCTGGGCAGACACAGATGGCGAAGTCGATATCTTCGTCGCCGGCGTAGGCACCGGAGGAACCATCACCGGAGTCGGAGAGTATCTCAAAGAGCAGAACCCCGAGGTCAAGATCGTTGCTGTCGAACCTCTCACTTCTGCGGTTCTCTCAACAGGCGTATCTGGAAGCCATAAGATCCAGGGAATAGGCGCAGGCTTCGTCCCAAGCGTCCTCAACACCGACATCTACGACGAGATCATTCCCGTATCCAACGAGGATGCTTTCGAGACCGGCGCGCTCATCGGAAAGAGCGAGGGCTTCATCGTTGGTATCTCCGCTGGAGCGGCTGTCTTCGCGGCAATCGAACTTGCCAAGCGCCCAGAGAACGAGGGCAAGACGATCGTCGTGCTTCTCCCCGATGCCGGAGATCGCTACCTGTCCACCCCGATGTTCGCAGATTAATGTTCGCTTTTGGAAGGTTACCCAGAAATGATCTATGCAGATAATGCTGCAACAACCAAAGTCTGCGACGCAGCCATAGAGGCCATGACCGCATGCATGCGCGATGGCTACGGCAATCCCTCGAGCCTCTACTCCTTCGCACAGGATGCGAAGGAGGTGCTCGAGGGGGCACGCAAGACCATCGCAGACTGTCTCTGTTGCGACCCAAAGGAAATCACGTTCACCTCGTGCGGCACCGAGGCAGACAATCAGGCAGTCGCAACAGCGGCCAAAATCGGAAAGAAGGCGGGAAAGATGCATATCATCTCGACCGCCTTCGAGCATCATGCGATCCTGCATACACTTAAGCGATACGAGTCGGAAGGCTTTGAAGTCACGCTTCTCGACGTAGCGCCCACAGGCGTGATAAGCGTTGACCAGGTTGCAGATGCGATACGCGAAGACACCTGTCTGGTGACGATCATGTTCGCCAACAACGAGATCGGAACGATTCAGCCAATCGCTGAGATCGGAGCGCTTTGCAAGGAACGCGGCGTTCTCTTCCATACCGATGCCGTGCAGGCGGCCGGGCACATCCCAATCGACGTCAAAGCCCAGAATATCGACATGCTTTCCATCTCAGCTC
>JAFWGD010000155.1 GCA_017515355.1 Coriobacteriales bacterium | reverse complement strand
GTCGAGTTCGACGATGTCGACGTCGATGACGATGCCGGCATAATCCAGTACTGCGGCGATCCATCAACGATCATCACGTTGAGCGCAGGGCCTGCGAGCAATGCCGGCGACATCGCCGGGTTCGACTCGGCCTCTGAGAAGATCGCCAACCTCATCTACTCCGATATGGCGAACGAGGTTGGTGAGGAGAACGTCGAGGGAGCCAAGGTGACGCTCGCCGGGCAGCAGGCCTACCAGGTCTACGGCGCCTATTCCGATGGCACTTTCCTCGTGAACTGGGTGCTCGAGGACAGCGCAGGCAACGTGCACTTCGTCAGCGCCGAGGGAACTGCGGAGACGATCGAAGAGGCCGTCGGCTACGTGGAGGGCTCATACACCATCAATTAGCGTCAAATGATCTGACAAGCCCCTGAAACGCCCTCAGAGGCTCGCTTTCTCCAAAAACGCCTCCATTACTCGGATTGAAGCGAATCTAGCCTCATAGGGCGCTCAGAGCCGTTTGAGGGCAACCCAGCCATCCAAATGCAAGCAAATGGCCCGCATCAACGAGATGCGGGCCATTGTCATTGCCGCTTTGCAGCGGAAGCGCTATGCGAGAAGCTCGAGAGCCTTCTTCGCGATGCCCTCCGCGTCGATCTCGTAGTGCCTGTAGACATCGGGGAGCGAGCCGAGCAGCGCGAACTCGTCCGGGATGCCGATCCTGGCGAACTTCCCGCTATAGCCGCGCTCTGCGAGATACTCCGCCACAGCGCTGCCGAGACCGCCGTTGATCGAGGCCTCCTCGGCCGCGATGATGACGCCAACCTCGCTGGCGCACTTCTCGATCATTTCGTAGTCGAGCGGCTTGATCGTATGCATGTCGATGACGCGTGCGCTGATGCCCTTCTCCTTGAGGATCCTCGCCGCCATGAGCGCCTCGTAGACCTCGGAGCCGCAGGAGATGATTGCCAGGTCGGTGCCGGGGTAGGTCTCGATCGCCTTGCCGAATTCGAGCTCGTAATCGTCGCTTGCGTAGACGTTGGGGGAGCCGCCGCGGTTGATGCGGATGATCATCGGACCCTGGAAATCGTAGGCTGCGCGGATGCCCTTGATGCACTGGCCAGCATCTGCGGGGACGAAGACGGTGAGGTTGGGAATCGCGCGGTAGAGCGCGAGATCTGCGATGTCGTTGTGGGTTGGGCCACCACCGGCGGTGACGCCTGCATGCGTTCCGATCAGGCGGACGTTGACGTCGTTGTAGGCGATGTCGGTGTGGATCTGGTCAGCAGCGCGCAAGGGCAGGAAAGGACCGAATACCTGCGAATACACGACGTTGCCGGCGAGAGCGAGGCCAGCGGAGGCGCCAACCTGGTCGGGCTCGGCGATGCCGAAGTTGAAGCATCTCTCCGGATACTTCTGGGTGAACTTGCCGGTGGAGGAGGAGAGGGCGACGTTGTCCGAATAGGTGAAGACGAAATCGAGGCCATCGTCAGCCATTCTCATGAGCTCCTCGCCGAACGCCTCGCGGGCGTTGGAGAGCATCTGATCGAAATCGAAGGTG
>JAFWGD010000154.1 GCA_017515355.1 Coriobacteriales bacterium | reverse complement strand
GACGAGAAGGCGATGCTGGGTGGCGCCATCTTCCAGAACAATCTCGACAGTCTGCTCGACGAGCTGCTCCTGGAAGCGCATGCGAGGATTTCCAGCGCCTCGAAGCGCAAGCTGACCGCGCAGGCAAGTGGGCTTCCTTCAGATATCGCCGCTCGCCTCATCGCCAGCGCCAGCCTCCTCCCGAAAAGCGCGATCAAGCAGATGACGAAGGAGCGGGAGAAGCTGGCCAAAACGAGAAGATCCACCATGCGCGCCGCAAGGTCGAAGGCGGCCGCATTGCGCACCTTCACGCGAAGGACGACCGACCCTGGGGTCACTGTCGAAAAGCGCCCGGTGCAAGTGGTTGCATCGCTTACCTCCTTCCCTGCGCGCATCGACAGCATCTACCCGGCTATCGAGAGCATCATGGCGCAGACCGTCAAAGCCGACCGCATCGTGCTCTGGCTCGCGCTGGAGCAGTTCCCCCGCAAGGAGGCGGACCTGCCGCGACGCCTGCTCGATATCAGGGGGCGCGGCCTGGAGATCCGCTGGTGCGAGCGCGACATCATGCCCTACAAGCGCAGCGTATGCTGCATGCAGGAATTTCCCGAGAGCATCGTCATCGCCTTCGATGACGACCTGCTCTTCCCCGACGACACCATCTCGCATCTGCTCGAGTCCTACGAGAGGCACCCTCGCGCGATCTCCGCGATGCGCACCCACACGATGCTCTTCAAGGAGGATGGCTCGATCGAGAGCTATCGCGACTGGGGCTTCGAGGACAGTAGCTATGTTGACGAGGAGCGCATGGACCTCTTCGCGACCATGGGCGCCGGCACACTCTTCCCCCCGAATCTGCTGCCAAGCAAGGCTCTCGATGTCGATTGCCTCATGGAGCTCGCATCTGGAGGGGACGACCTGTGGTTCAAGGTGATGGAGCTGATCGCCGACGTTCCAGTCGTGCTTGCGCGCGAGTATCGCAAGCTCGAGAGCGTTCCGGGCACCCAGGAAGTCTTCTCCCTTTGGAGCGACAACAGGCTCTCTTCGGGCAATGATGCGACGCTGGCCAAACTGCTCGACAGGTTCGGATGGGATCTGCTCGACAAGTGCCGCAACGCAGCTCGCTAGCTGCGCCTGCGCCCGAGCCTGCCCGTTATTTCCCGATAGCGATGTTTGTCGGCTCGCTCCCGAATCAAATGCTATACTACGTTCTATCGCAAAAGCCGATGTAGCTCAGTTGGTAGAGCAACGCACTCGTAATGCGTAGGTCAGGGGTTCGAGTCCCCTCATCGGCTCCACGATTGTGAAAACCCTTGAGGGGTCTCAGGCCGAACGAGTGCAGGACTGCAAGCGCCGAGGGGACGAGAACCCGAAAGGGAACGGCAGCCCAGCGGGCTGTCGTTGGCCGAGCGCCGTTGGCGCGAGGTCCCAAAAGCGCGAGTCCCGCAGGAGCGAAGCGGTTTTCGAGTCCCCTCATCGGCTCCACGAGCGAATGCTCTCGAACCATCCCCTTCCAAATAGAAAGTTGGCGACCATGGGGATTCTAGCAGCCTACGCAGTGCCACACCCACCACTGATAATCCCTGATTGCGGATGCGGCAAGGAGCTCGAGATCCAGAGCACCGTCGACGCGTTCGAGGAGATCGCCATCAGGATCGCACTCGAGGACCCTGACACGATCATCGTCTCCTCTCCCCACGCGCCCTACTATGGCGACTTTTTCTTCATCGACTGCGCCGAGCGCTTCGCAGCCGATTTCCGCAGCTTCGGCGCGCCCAACGACAAGGTCGACGTGCAGTGCGACCGCGAGATGGCCGATGCGATCATCGCACGTGCTTCCAGCGCCACGCCGGCGATTCGCATGAAGAGCTCGCAAGGCTTCCGCCCGCGCCTAGACCACGGCACCTTCATTCCGCTATGGTTCATCGACAGGGCATACGCAGAGCTGGGAATCGAGAATCCCCGCTACGAGCTCGTGCGCCTCGGCCTCTCGACGCTGCCCAGCGAGATGAACCGCGAGCTAGGCAGGATCATCGCGGATGTCGCGGAAGAGCAGGGCAAGAAGGCGATCTTCGTAGCCAGCGGAGACCTCTCTCACAAGCTGCTGGCCGAGGGGCCGTACGGCATCAGCAAGGCGGGACTGGAGTTCGAGGAGCGCATACAGCAGATTCTCGGCAGCACCGACTTCGACGCGCTCTTCGACTTCACCGACGAATTCAGGGATGCTGCGGCCGAATGCGGCCTCGGCTCCTTCCAGATGATGGCCGGTGCGCTCGAGCGCAGCGCTGAGACCCAAGGCTATTCCATCGCTCCGAAGCTGCTCAGCCACGAAGGCCCCTTCGGCGTGGGCTACGGCGTGGCCTCCTATACGCTTGTCGACCCTTGCATCGAGCTCGCGCGCAGAACCGTCGAGGCGTTCGCCAACACCGGGGCGCCGATCGAGCGACCCGCCGACCTCCCGCAGTGGATGCTCGAGAAGAGCGCGGCGACCTTCGTCTCGCTGCACATCGGCGACACTTTGCGCGGGTGCATCGGCACGCTCTCGCCGGCACGCGAATGCATCGCCGACGAGATCATCGGCAACGCGGTCTGGGCGTGCAGCGAGGACAGGCGCTTCATGCCTGTAGAGCCGGACGAGCTCGACTACATAGCCTACAGCGTCGACGTGCTCGAAGAGCCCGAGCCTATCGATTCCCCCGACCAGCTCGACGTCAAGGTCTATGGCGTGATCGTCACGAAGGGAAACCGCCGCGGCGTGCTTCTGCCCGATCTTGAGGGCGTCGACACCGTCGAGCAGCAGATTGCGATCGCCAAGCGCAAGGCAGGCATCATCTCGTTCGAGAGGGACGTCGAGCTGCAGCGCTTCAAGGTCGTGCGGCACACGCTCGGCGGCCAGGCCCGGGTGGTCTAGCGCCATGGGCGAAGCTTCCTGCAACGTCTGCCCCCATGCCTGCTCTCCCGCCGAGGGCGCGTACGGCCTCTGCGGATCCCGCAAGATGCAAGGCGGCAAGATCGTTCCGGAAGGCTACGGCCGCTTGACCAGCCTCGCGCTCGATCCCATCGAGAAGAAGCCTTTCGCGCGCTTCCACCCCGGCACGACCGTCCTTTCGCTCAGCTCCTACGGCTGCAACCTCAAATGTCCATAGTGCCAGAACCACATGATCTCCTACGCAACGGCCAACACGACCGATTGGCGCCAGATGAGCCCGCGCGAGGTTGTAGACCGCGCACTCAAGCTCAAGCGCCGCGGATGCATCGGCATCGCATACACCTACAACGAGCCCTTCATCAACCTCGAGTTCATGCGTGACTGCGGCGAGCTCGCGCATGAGAACGGCCTGGTCAACGTCGTCGTCAGCAACGGAATGGTCAGCTGGAGCGCGCTCGAGAGCGTTGCGCATCTGATAGATGCCGCCAACATCGACCTCAAGGGATTCTCGCGAAAGTTCTACGACGATATCTGCGGAAGCTATGAGTGCGTGATGAGCACCATCGAGACGCTCGCAACGCTGCAGAGCTGCCATCTCGAGGTGACGACGCTGGTTATTCCCGGCCTCAACGACTCGCCCGAAGGGATCGATGCCGCAGCGCAATGGCTCGCGGGCCTCAGCGACGAGATCCCCTACCACGTCACGAGATTCTTCCCGAGCTTCAAGTACGGCAATCGCCAACCCACGCCGATCGAGACTGTCTACGTCCTCGCTGAAGTCGCCCGCAAGCACCTGCGCTACGTCTTCACCGGCAATTGCTAAACTTGTCGCATGGGGCGGCTCCTTCACCGAGCTGCCATACGCGACAACAGGGGGCTCTCAAGCGTGAGCCGATCCAAGAGCATATCCGCAGGCCCTGGAGGCATCGCGCCTGAGGGAGGACGCAGATACAGCCTGATTCTCATGGGCGGGCACATCTGCGTCGACATCGCGCAGGGCGGCATCGCAGCGGCGCTCCCCTTCCTCGTGCTCGAGGGAGGATACTCCTACACCGAAGTCACCATGCTCGTCTTCGCCGCGAATATCGCATCGGCGATCATCCAGCCGCTCTTCGGGTGGCTTGGCGACCGCAAGGCGCGTCCGTGGCTGATGGCGCTAGGCGTGCTCTTCGCGGGCTGCGGCATGGCTGCACTCGGAGTGGTGCAGAGCTACTGGCTAGTCGTTGCGTCGGCGATGCTCAGCGGCACGGGAATCGCAATGCTCCATCCTGAAGGCGGGCGACTCGCCAACCTCGTGGCTAAGGGCTCGAAGGAGGGCTCGATGAGCATCTTCTCGCTCGGCGGGCAGATCGGCTTCACCGTTGGGCCGATCATCACGGTCGCGGCGCTCACAGCATTCGGGCTCAAGGGCACGCTCGTGTTCCTCATCCCAACCATCCCCTACGCGATACTGCTCTTCGCGATGAACGGTCGCTTCGCCTCGTTCGGCCTCATCGATGCCAAAACCGCAGCTCAGGAGGGCGAGACGGACAACTGGGGCCACTTCGCGGCAGTCCTCGGCACGCTGTCTGTGCGCTCGGTCCTCTACTATTCTGTCACCAGCTTCGCGCCGCTGTTCATGGTCTACGTGCTAGGGCAAACCGAGCAGCTCGGCTCGCTGATGGTAACGCTCTTCGCAGCTATGGGCGCGGTCGCCACGATCCTTTCGAGCATCGCAGCCAAGAAGATCGGCACGGTGCGCCTGACCGTGACCTGCTTCTCCGCGCTCGTGGTCGCATTCGCGCTGTTCGCCGCAAACATCCACATCGCGATCACCATCGCGATGATCATCGTCATGGCCTTCGGGCTCAACATCTTCAACCCGCCCGCGATAACGCTCGGCCAGAGCTTCGTTCCGCATCATCTTGGCATGG
>JAFWGD010000153.1 GCA_017515355.1 Coriobacteriales bacterium | reverse complement strand
CTTTTTGTTCAGGGCGAACGGGACTCGAACCCGAGAGGGGGCCGAGCGCCCGGAAAACAGCCCGGTGGGCTGTTTTCAGCGAGGTCGGGGCGGCTTTTAGCCGACCCCCGTCAGCGCGCGAAGCGCGCGTGAGCACGTTCGCCGCTCCAGAATTATCGAGAACCCCAGCAATGGGGTTCTTTTTCATTGATATGGCGAGTGGGACTCGAACCCGGGAGATCCGATTTGGCATCAGCTTCACTCCAGCTCGACGTGGATATGGCTTCCCGTCATCGTCTTCTCGATGATCACCTTGTTGGCGATAGAATCCTTGAGCTTGCCGACGTGCGAGATCACCCCGACGAGCTTGTCGCCGCTGCCGATCTCCTGCAGCGTGCGCATGGCGACGTCGAGGGTTTCATCATCGAGGGTGCCGAAGCCCTCGTCGATGAACATCGCGTTGAGGTCGACTCCGCCAGCGCTGTTGCGCGCAACGTCAGCGAGCCCTAGCGCAAGGGAAATGGACGCCTGGAACTCCTCGCCTCCGGAAAGGGTGGAGCTTGGCCTGGTAGACCCGGTATGGGCGTCGAAGACCTCGATGTCGAGCCCGGATTTGACGTTGAGCTTCTCTGGGTCCTCTACGCGCATGAGCTCGTAGCGCCCCGAAAGCGCCTTCAGCCTCTGATTGGCGGCATCGAGGATATCCTCGAAGAAGAAGGAGAGCACATAGGTTTCGAGAGTGATTCTCGCGGCACCGGTCACGTTTCCATTTGCGGTTCTGTAGAGGCTCGCTATTGCGTTGGCACGGGATTCGCAGCGCTCATATTCCTCTAGCGTGCGCGCGCCTTGCTCGATAACGCGTTCGTTGCTCGCGATTGCAGTGGCGACGGCGCTCTTCTCGCGAGAGAGGATGGCTGCTTCTTCGTCTATGCGCTTCTTATCCAGCTCGAGCTGACCGAGTTCGAGAGCTTCGGCGCCGACGAACTTGGAATTCTGCTCGATGATCGTCTGCGCGCTTGAGATGCCCTGCTTGCATTTTTCGAGGGCGTCCGCGGCCGCCTGTGCTTGCCTTTCGGCGGCGGCAAGTTCGCCGCGCTCCTCATCGATGCGATCTTGCATCTCCTGCCTAGAGCCGAACTCGAGGTCGCTAGCGGCGTCCTCGATGCGAGAGGCTTCGCGTGCGATGCCCTCGGCGATCTTGCTCTGCCAACCCTCGATCTCCTTGGCCTTCGAGTTCAAATCTTCAGCCTTGCGCAAGCTGGCTTCGAGCTTCTCCTTTGAGGATTCACGCTGCTCGATTTGCCTCTCCAATGCGGAGATTTCGCGGCTGGTGCTGGCAATATGCGCTGCGATTTTCTCGATATCTACAGAGTTCTCCTTGGCCAGCGCGGCGCAATCTGCGCTGTCGAATGAATGGCTGACCGCATCGAAGCCGCCATCTGCGGCTTGCAGGCTGCGCTTGAGCTCCTCGAGCTGGTTCTCGAAGGTTGCCTTGAGCTTGGAATTGAGTGCAGCGGCTGCGTTGAATGCATTCGCAGCTTCGCTTGCGGCCAGCTTGGCCTCTTCGACCACCTGCTCGCTGATCTCATCCTCGCAATGTGCAGGATAGGGGTGACTTGTGGAACCGCACACCGGGCATGGCTTTCCATCCTCGAGCTTTTTGGCAAGGATCCCAGCTTGCGATGCGAGCAGCGCGTTGTTGAGATAGGCGAGCTCGCTATCGGCTTCTTGCTTTGCCAGGAGCGCATCTTCGGCAGCGCTTTCAGCAGCCATTGCCTGCTTGCGGGCCGCTTCGAGAGCGGTTAGCCTCTCCGCGATCCGCACGAGATCGCCTTTGCGTTTTGCGAGCGAATCTCGCTCGCCTTCGAGCCTTGCCTTCTCGGCATCGGCACCTGCGGCGGAATCGATGGACTCCCGCAGATGCTTCTGCTCAGTGCCGATCCTCTCAAGCTCTGCAGCAAGCTTTTCGAGCGCGGCTGCGGCCTTCTCCTTCTTGCCTTCGAGCTCGGCCAGGGCTCTTTGCGCTTCATCGAGCTTGTCGTATTAGGCAGCAACGCCTCTCGCCGCACGATAGATGCCCGCAGCTCATCGCGCTCGGGCCTTCGCTCTTCTATGGCTTGAACGGCCGCTTCGAACTCGGGCAGCTTTCCATTGAGCGCCTGCAGGCTGGCCTCGGCGCTTTTGATGGCCTTGCGAGCCTCGGCCTGCTGCCTAGCT
>JAFWGD010000152.1 GCA_017515355.1 Coriobacteriales bacterium | reverse complement strand
GGTCTCCGAAATCGTAGATGAGAAGACGATACATTCTCAGCACGCATGGTGGTTCCCCGAGGAAGATGGCAGCGAGCCCAACCTCTATGGGAACTTCCGCTCCAACATCAACAACCTGCTGCCCAACTTCAAGGTCGGCAAGCTTGGTTTCGGAGCGCCGAACAAGTGCTTCGTCTGCAATGTTGAGCCCATCGCTGAGAGCTATGACACCGACATGGATCTCATGTGGGAGAAATTCGGAAAGCTGGTGTAGATATGAGCGTTTACGGACTTCTATTCGATTACGAATATTGCACCAATTACGGTTCTTGCCAGGTTTCCTGCCAGGAGGAGCACGACTATCCCGTTGGCAAGACCGGAATCAAGGTCTTCACCGATGGCCCTTGGAAGATCGATGACGAGTTCTGGAACTTCAACCATTGGCCAATCGTGACAGATCTCTGCGACCTTTGCGCAGACAGGACAGCTGAGGGCCGCGAGCCTATTTGCGTGCATCATTGCCTCTCTAACATCATCACCTATGGCACGGTCGAGGAGCTCTCCAAGGAACTCGAGGTCAAGCCGAAGCAGTTCCTTGTCATTCCGCAGTTCAACCCCAATGCATCCCGCGGAGAGTTCGTTTCAAGGGGCGTGAAGCACGTTTCCGCTGCTGCGGATGTTCGTGGAACGGGTGCGGCTACTTACGCCGTGCATCGTCATGACACAAAGATCGGCGAGCTCGATGAGAACGAGGGAACGATCTTCTAAGGCGTTGAGTTTTCAGGATTGGATGAGATATGAGCGAAAAAGTTGAAATCGGCAGTGTTGTATCGATTCTCTACAAGGGTGGAGTCGTGGGCGAAGAGCCAATGGATGACCGCTCCTCGGGAGATCCGTTGACCGTTATGATCGGCAACATGCAACTTCCACGTGGGATCGAGGAGGCGCTCGTTGGAATGGAAATCGGCGAAGAGAAGCAGCTCGAGATCCCCTTCGAAAAGGGATATGGCCCCTATCAGGAAAAGCTTGCAAGCTGGTATCCGCGTCCTATGATCAAAAACGGATACAAATACAAGGTCAACGACGTTCTCTTCCATATCCATCCCGAAGACGGGCATAGACAGCCGGCTTTCATCACCGACGCAACCGATGATGAGCTCAAGATCGATTTCAACCACCCATTTGCAGGCAAGGACCTGAGCTATTGGGTGAAGGTCGTGAACATCATCAAATAGCCCGACACCTTGCATATAAAGCAAAGGAGCTCGATGAATGAATCGAGCTCCTTCTTTTTCGCTATGTTGCGAGCAACCGCTATGCGCCAGCTATGAGCGCCATGAGGCTCGTGATGAACGCGCTCATATTGCGCCAGCAGATGAACAGCGTTACCAGGATGACGATCACTCCTACAACGTTGGCGAAGGCATGGTTCTTGAACTTGCCCAGATCCTTGCCATTTGCGCAGTAGAGGACGAAGAACGCCATGATCGGCAGCAGGATCGCATTCGCTCCCTGCGCAACCAAGATAAGCTGAGTCGGGCTCTTGCCAAGCGCGACGGCCATTACAGCGCCACAAAGGAGCACGATCATCCAGACGGCTTTAAAGCCCATGTCCTTGATGGTCTTCTTCCAACCGAGAACGCCGTTGACAGCATAGGCCGCGGAAAGCGGAGCGGTGAGCATGCTGGAGAAACCTGCAGCGAGAAGGCCAAGACCGATCATCCAGGTTGCCCAATCGCCGAGGATCGGCGAAAGTGCCATAGCCATGTCCTTGCCGTTGCTGACCTCGATGCCGGTGCCGTAGATGTTAGCAGCTGCGCAGATGAGGATAG
>JAFWGD010000151.1 GCA_017515355.1 Coriobacteriales bacterium | reverse complement strand
TGGGCGAGAGGATCTTGGAGTTGATGCGCTGATGACCAGGATCGAAACGCTAGACACCACGCTGCGCGACGGAACGCAATCGGAAGGCGCCTCGCTGTCGATTGAGGACAAGCTGCGCATCATAGCGAAGCTCGATGCGCTCGGAGTGACCTACATCGAGGCGGGGTATCCAGCCTCCAATGCCAAGGATGCGCGCGTCTTCGAGGAGGCGGCCAAGCTCAACCTCGCCAACTCGAGGCTCGTGGCCTTCTCCATGACTTGCAGGAAGGACTGCCCTGCGGCCGAAGATGAGGCGCTCATCGCCTCGGCTGCGTGCTGCGCGAGTGCGATCACGATCGTGGGTAAGGCCTCCGCCGAGCAAGTGGAGCGCACCCTCGGCGCATCGAAGGAGGAGAACCTGCGGATGATCCGTGATTCGGTCTCCTTCATCATCTCAAAGGGCAAGGAGGTCCTCTTCGACGCCGAGCATTTCTTCGATGGCTACGCTCAGGACAGGGATTACTCCATCGCGGTCGCGCTCGAGGCAGCCAAGGCAGGTGCGCAGGTCGTCGTCCTATGCGATACGAACGGCCGCGCGATGCCATATGACGTTTACTCGGCGGTCAAGGATGCCAAGCGTTGTCTCGAAGAGGCTGGCTGCGACGCGGTGGTGGGGGTGCACATGCACGACGACTGCGGATGCGCGGTCGCCAACACGATCGAGGCGATCATGGGCGGCGCCCGCCATGTTCAGGGCAGCGTCAACGGCTACGGGGAGCGCGTGGGCAACGCCAACCTCCTCACCATCATCGGCAACATCGAGCTGCGCATGGGAATGGAGGCTATTGGCCGCGATCGCTGCAAGCTGATGACATCGACCGCCAACTACGTCGCCGAGATCTTCAACAGGTCGATCGATCCCGGCATGCCATTCGTAGGCTCCTCGGCGTTCGCCCATAAGGGCGGTCTCCATGTCTCGGCGCTCTCGAAATTCCCCAGCGCATATGGCGCGATTGATCCCGAGGATGTGGGCAACCTCTCGCATATCGTCGTCAGCGAGCTCTCGGGAAGGTCGGCGCTGCTAGCCAAATCGGGGGAGTTCGGCATCGACCTCGAGGGTGCGGGAGTCGATCTTGGCGATCTGGCGGGCAAGATCAAGGACCACGATTGCATCGGCTACTCGTTCGAGCTGGCCGATGCGACCCTCGAGCTGCTCTTCCGCGAGGCGATAGGGGAGAAGGTCACCTTCTTCAGGCTCGAGTCGTTCCGCGTAATCACCGAGAAGCACGAGGATGGCAAGGTGATGACCGAGGCCACGATCAAGATCCATGTGGGCGATGAACGCTTCATCGCCACTGGAGAGGGAAACGGCCCTGTCAACGCGCTCGACATGGCGCTGCGGCAGGCGATCACGAGGTTCTATCCGCAGGTCGCCAACATCCTGCTGACAGACTTCAAGGTGCGCGTCCTCGATGAGGCGAGCGGCACCGATGCGGTCACGCGGGTCATCATCGAGTCCTCGGACGGCAAGTCGAGCTGGGCTACCGTAGGGGTCTCCGCGAACATCATCGAGGCGTCATGGAACGCTCTCGTCGACTCCCTTGCATACGGCCTTATCGTCAAGGGAATGCGCAACAACGGATAGGAGCTTATAAGTGGCATTCGTCCATCTTCACAACCACACCGAGTATTCGCTGCTCGACGGCCATACCAGAGTCGACGAGATGATCGACTACGCGCACAGCCTGGGGATGACTGCGATCGCGATCACCGACCACGGCTACATGTACGGCGTGCCGGCCTTCGTGAGCGCATGCGCCAAGACCAACGGCAAGGCGATGGACAAGTGGAAGGAAGAAGTCGAGGAGGCCAGGGCGGCTGGCAGGCCGGAGCCCCCGAAGCCCCATACCATAAAGCCGATCATCGGTTGCGAGATCTACTTCACCCCCGACTCGTCGCTTTCCAGGGACCAGTATCCAGACACCTACCACATGATCTTGCTCGCCAAGAACGAGGTGGGTTACCACAACCTGATCCACATCGTCTCCGATGCGGCAACGCGGGGCTTCTACTACAGACCGCGCGTCACGCTCGAGACGCTCCGCGAGTATAGCGAAGGCCTGATCGGCACGAGCGCGTGCATCGCGGGCATCATCCCCAAGTCGCTGGACAGGGGGCAGCGCGATATCGCGATCCACTGGGCAAAGACCCTCAAGGAGATATTCGCGCCTGGCGACTTCTACATCGAGATCCAAGACCACGGCCCTGAGGTGAAGACCGATTCCGGCATGACCGAGGCGCAGATCAACGAGATGCTCATCTCGGTAGCCGACGAGCTCGACCTCAAGATCATAGCCACGAACGACATGCACTATCTCAAGAAGGAGGACGCCTACGCGCAGGACGTCCTGCTGTGCATCGGCATGGCCCGCGAGCTCGACGATCCCACGCGCATGAAGTTCAAGAACGACCAGTTCTATCTGAAGACCGAGGAGGAGATGCGCGAGATCTTCAAGGCGCATCCCGAGGCATGCGACAACACCAACGAGATCGCCGAGAAGTGCAACGTCGAGCTATCGCATGACCTGATCCTTCCGTCGTTGCCCCTTCCCGAGGGCGAGACGAACGAGTCGATGCTCTGGAAGAACTGCATTGCGGGCCTCAAGGTCCGCTATGGCGATCCGATTCCCGACAACGTGATGGAGCGCTTCGAGTACGAGTACGAGATCATCACCACCAAGGGATTCGCCGCCTACTTCCTCATCGTCGAGGAGTTCACGCGCTGGGCCAAGGACAACGGCATCGGCGTCGGTCCGGGCAGAGGCTCGGCTGCCGGTTCGATCGTCTCCTATGCCCTCGACATCACGACGTTCGACCCGCTGGAGAACGGTCTGCTCTTCGAGAGGTTTCTCTCGCCAGAGCGTACGGAGATGCCCGATATCGACATGGACTTCGACGACGAGCGCCGCGGCGATGTCATCGATCACGTCAAGGAGCTATACGGCGAGGCGCGCATCGCGAACATCATCACATTCAACAAGCTCAAGGCGCGCCAGGCGATGCAGGATGCCACGCGCGTTCTCGGCTATCCTATGAGCAAGGGTCTGTCGATCAACAAGCTGTTCCTCTCGCCATTCGCTACGATCAAGCAGACCTTCGATCCCAAGCACGAGAACTACAACCCCGACTTCGTCAATCTCTACAAGACCGATCCAGAGGCCAAGCAGATCATCGATACAGCGATGACCATCGAAGGATCGATTCGCGGAGAGGGCGTTCACGCATCCGCTGTCGTAATCTGCCGCGACCCGCTCGAAGACCACGTCCCTATCAAGCTCGATACCAAGGGCGGTGCGATAATCTCCCAATACGACGGGGTCAACATCGCGGACCTCGGACTGCTCAAGATGGACTTCCTTGGCCTTCGCAACCTTACGGTCATGAAGGATGCCGTCGCCAACATCAAGAACTCGACTGGCGAGGATGTCGATATAGAGAACATCGATTTCAGGGATCCCGCCATCTACGAGCTCTTCGCGCGCGGCGACACCAAGGGCATCTTCCAGGTGGAGTCGGCCGGGCTGACGAGCCTGCTCCAGCGCATGAAGCCAGATAGGTACTCTGACATCATCGCAGCCATCGCTCTCTACCGTCCAGGCCCGATCGGCGCCGGAATGCTCGACGACTTCGTCGAGCGCAAGCAGGGGCTCAGGAAGATCCAGTACTACGACGATCGCCTCAAGGGCATCCTCGAGGACACCTACGGCACCATCGTCTACCAGGAGCAGGTCATGCTCATCTCGGTAGAGATGTCGGGCTTTTCCATGGGAGAGTCCGACAAGGTGCGAAAGGCGGTTGCGAAGAAGAAGATCGCGCTGATGACCCAGGTGGTCTCGAAGTGGTCCGACGGCCGCG
>JAFWGD010000150.1 GCA_017515355.1 Coriobacteriales bacterium | reverse complement strand
GCATGGACCAGTTCATGTTCGCTGTGGATAAGAGCGAGATAATCCGCAAGCCCTACCTGCGCCCAGAGGTGGGCGATGAGGTCATCATCATCGGGCGTTCGGGCGACTACGTCCTGCATCTCGATGACATGGCCGACGCGCTGATGACGATCAACTACGAGCTTGCGTGCAGGTTCGGCATGCGCCTGCGCAAGATCTACATCGACTACTAGGCGGCTTGGATGCATCGTACGCTTGAAGAGATAGAGGCCGACGCGCTTCAATGCCGCAAGTGCGAGCTGTGCGAGACGCGCACGACCGTCGTCTTCGGCGTTGGCAACCCCGATGCCGAGGTGATGTTCATCGGCGAGGCACCTGGCAAGCAGGAGGACCTCGGCGCCGAGCCCTTCATTGGTGCGGCAGGCAAGCTGCTCAACAGGATGCTCGAGCGCGCGGGAATCAACCGCCCCGACATCTACATCGCCAACGTGCTCAAATGCAGACCTCCGGGCAACCGCGATCCGCGTCCCGACGAGATTCGGCTCTGCTCTCCCTATCTTCGCGAGCAGGTGCGCGCGATCGATCCCGACGTCATAGTCACGCTCGGCAACTTCGCGACGAAGTTCATCCTCAAAACCGACAAGGGCATCACCTCCCTGCGCGGCCAGGCCTACACCACCGGCAAGTTCTACGTGCTGCCGACGTTTCATCCCGCGGCGGCGATCTACGACCAGAGCAAGCTCGCGCTGCTCGAGAGCGACTTCGACCTCCTCGGCGAGCTGCTGCGCGTCGCGCGAGAGAGGAAGGCCGCGAGATGATTCTTCGCTCCGATGCGATCGAGCGGACTATCGGATACGGCCGCGCGCTCGCGAAACTGCTGGAAAACGACGATGTCGTGGTGCTCTGCGGCGACCTTGGCGCGGGCAAGACGCATCTGACCAAGGGAATAGCCGAAGGTCTCGGCGTCTCCAGTGATATCACCAGTCCAACGTTCAACATCATGCGCCAGTACGAATGCGATGGCGACAAGGTGCTGTGCCATTGGGACCTCTATCGCCTCGACGAGATCGAGCAGCTCGACGATGTCGACTTCTACGGGATGCTCGAGAGCGGCTGCATCACCGTGATCGAATGGGGCGATCGCTTCCCAGAGGCCCTTCCCGACGACTACCTCAAGATCTCGATCTCGCTGGACAGCGCAACCGAGCGCACCCTCGAGCTCGAGGGCATCGGGCCACGTGGCATTGCGCTCGCTCAGGGCCTGGCCTCGATGTTCGCAGGCGTCGAATAGGGAGAAAAGCATGGTTCAGCGCGCAAACTGCAACGGAATCCTCATCGCCTTCGACACCTCCACCGAGGCTATAGCGCTCGGCGCGGCGTTCGATGTGGATCGCGTTGCACTCGGCGCATGCGCTGCGGATTTCCCGGCGCTGGACGAGGCCATCATCCACACCGATTCGATAGCCGCGAAGCGCTGCGCCAACACGCGCCTGCTGCCCAGCGTCGAGGAGATGGCGAGCGCCAAGGGCATCGCGCGCGAGGACGTGGTGGCGATAGTCTGTGGCAGGGGCCCGGGCTCCTTCACCGGAGTCCGCATCGGCGTAGCCACGGCAAAGGGAGCGGCCTCTGGCCTTGGTTGCGCACTCTACGGCGTGCCGACCCTCGATGCGATTGCGTGGGAGGCTTGGCTCGCGGGATACCGCGGCGCCTTGGGCGTTGTGGGGGATGCGCTGCGCAAGGAGGTCTATCCGGTTCGCTATGAGCTGCGCGAGGAAGGCGCGGTGCGCCTCAATCCCGACATGGTCGACAAGCCAGCTGCTGCAAGCGCCAGGTGGGCCGCCGAATTCGCTGCGCGCGGCGACGCGATGATGCTGGCTGGCGACGGCCTCGCGAAGTTCCTCGACGTCTTCGAGGGCGCGTTTGCCGAGGCGGGCGCGAAGTGCGAGGTGCTCCCCGAGGAGCGCTGGGCGGTGACGGGCCGAGGCCTTCTCATGGCCTACTACGAGATGAAGCGCCGCGGAGCGCTCGGTGGCGGGCATCCGCAGGAGCTGCAGCCGGTGTACACGCGCCTTTCCGACGCGGAGGAGAACGAGAAGATCCGACTTGAGACGACTGGAGCCTCGATGCCCGGCGTGCTGGTTGGCAATCCCGAGTTCGACGTGCGCGCGTCGGGCGATGGAAAGCTCCATCCCAACGAGGCTGCGAACCTGCCCACCAACGCCGACGCATTCGCTGCTTCCAGCTCGGCCGATATCCCCAGCTCGGGGGTCGGCGAGCAGGCCCAGCTGCACTACAGGCGCGGCGGGATAGCGCGCGACGAGGTCTCTGAGGCTGCCGAGCTCGCCTCGCGCAAGCCGCTGATACTCGCGATAGAGACCTCGTGCGACGAGACCGCTGCAGCCATCATCGATTCCGAGCGCACGATGATCGCCGATCTCGTGGCACCTCAGGTAGACTTCCATGCGCGCTTCGGCGGCGTGGTTCCCGAGATCGCCTCGCGCAAGCACACCGAGGCCATCGTCGGCGTCGTCGACGAGACGATGGACCGCGCAGGCGAGGCGTTGGGCCTGAACCGCTCGCTCGACTTCAGCGAGCTCGATGCGATAGCAGTGACGCAGGGACCTGGCCTCGTGGGCGCGCTCGTCGTCGGCCTCGCGTTCGCCAAGGGCCTCAGCTGGGCAACGAAACTGCCGCTAATCGGCGTGAACCACCTCGAGGGGCACATCTACGCCAACAGGATCGCCAATCCTGCAATCGAGCCTCCGATGGTCGTTTCGCTTGTCTCTGGCGGGCACACCATGCTCGTGCACGTCAAGGATTGGGGCGACTACGAGATCCTCGGGCAGACGCTCGATGATGCGGTGGGGGAGGCGTTCGACAAAGTCGCCAAGGCGCTCGGGCTCGGCTATCCTGGCGGACCGGTGATCTCGAAGCTCGCCGCGAAGGGCAATCCCGATGCCATCGACTTCCCGCGCGCGATGCTGCACAGCCATGACTTCCGCTTCTCGCTCTCTGGTCTGAAGACCGCGGTAATGACCTTCATCAAGGAGGAGCTGGCCGCTGGGCGCGAGCTCAACATGCCCGATATCGCCGCGTCGTTCCAGCGCGCCGTCGTCGACGTGCAGGTTGCCAAGGCGCTTGCCGCTGTGGAGCAGACCGATGTCGACGAGTTCTGCCTGGGAGGCGGCGTTGCGGCCAACCCCGAGCTGCGCAAGTCGTTGGCCGAGGCCATCGGGGCGCATGGCGTCCACGTCACGCTCCCCGAGCTATCCGCATGCACCGACAACGCGGGAATGATCGCCGCGGTGGCGATCGACCTTTGGCACAGAGGCGAATTCCTCGGCCTCACCGCCGATTCGCTTCCGAATATGGAGCTATAGGGCACCGCCGCGCGGCGAACTCGTTGACGGCACGCGCCTAAAAAGGCACAATCATCAATGCTGTAAGTGCAGCGCCAGTGGGGATGTAGCTCAGCTGGGAGAGCATCGCGTTCGCAACGCGGGGGTCGTGGGTTCGAATCCCATCATCTCCACCACTGATAATTCGAGACCCCCGAAGCCGGGGGTCTCTTCATGTTCGAGCATCTTATGGGATGATTGCAAGGCACGAATGTGGCGGAAAGGCGAATGCGGTGGTAACCGAGGGAACAAAGCCTCGCAGAAAGCGGTTGAAGCGAGCCCTGATTGCGATCGGGGCGCTCATCGTCGTGCTTGCCGTGGGGTTCTTCGCCTACGTCAGTGACTACTATCACGCCGACGACGAGGCGCTCGCGGCCGTTGCCGATGAGGACGGCGCTGCCGATGGCGTGACCGTGCAGACGCTCCCAGACGGCGAGATCGCCTTCGTGCCAGAGCGCACAATCGCCGGGCTCATCTTCTATCCCGGTGGGAAGGTGCAGCCCGAGGCGTATGCGCCGCTGCTCACCATGTGCGCTCGCGAAGGCATCCTCTGCGTGCTCGTGAAGCCGCCGTTCAACTTGGCCATCTTCGACACCGATGCCGCCGAAGGCATTGCGGAGCAGTTTCCGGAGGTCGACGCGTGGCTGATCGGCGGGCACTCCCTCGGCGGGGTCTCGGCGAGCATGTACCTGGCGGATCATGCTGAAGATTACATCGGAATCGTGTTTCTCGCTGCCTATCCAAACGACGATCTGTCGCAGGAGAGTCTCGAGGCGCTTTCGATCGTCGGCAGCAACGACGGTGTGCTCGACCTGCAGAAGTACGCTGAAGCCGAAGCCAAGATGCCTCCTCATGCGCAAGAACTCGTAATCAATGGCGGCAACCACGCTAACTTCGGCAACTACGGCGAGCAGAAGAACGATGGCGAAGCGGACATCTCTCGCGAAGACCAGCAGGCCCAAGCTGCCGATGCGATAGCCGATTTCGCCAGTCGTTAGCGGCTAATGCTCCACTTCTGCAAGCGACATGATTCTCAATTCGGGGATTCGCCCGAAGTCATTCAAATCGTTCGTCGCGAGAATGGCATCATGCACAATCGTCGTTGCGGCGATCATCATATCGTTCGATTCTATCCTGTTCCCTGCAAGCTCCAGCTCTGCTCGTATCTGCGCATACTTAATGGCGCAGCGTTCGTCAAATGGGAGTATTTCGAAATTGACCAGCAGGCTTTCGATTGCCTCGCGAAGCTTTTCGGGATTCTTGTTCTTGTATGCTCCCACAAGCAGCTCAGCTACAACAACTGCGGGAATCTTAATCAGGCGGCTATCCGTGTTCTTCAGCAGCTCCAGTCCGAGTGGCAGCCTACCACGCAGGAAATCGACAAGGATATTCGTATCGAAAACGTACATGGCGCACCTGCTATAGATCGAGTGCGGGTATCGGATCCGACTCGTAGCGCTCGGGATATCCGAACGAATCATCGTCGGCCAGGCAGCCGTACAGCTTGTCCCAATAGTCGTCATCGACAGCCCTTTTAGGCGCATCGATGTATTCGCGGATCGCACTGGCGGCATAGCGGGAGAGCGATACGCCCTCAGCTGAGGCTTTGCGCCTCATCAGATCCATCGTGACATCATCAATGTAAAGAGATAGTTGAGGCATGTTCCTCCTTTCAAGTATATGTGCAAGTATACTTGAGTTTCCCGCATGCGCAATCGTCGCGTTTTGCTTCGAGCCAACATTCCAAACTATGCAAAATCGACTTGAAGCCACTCTATTTTATTCAGATTCGTATTGCATACGGGACGCTTGGGATATAATGCGGGCACAGGCAAGGATGCAAGGTTCCTTGCCAACCGGGAAAAGACAATGGAAGGGGTTTGCATGTCAGAGGAGAAATGGGTCTGCACAGCCTGCCCTGGATGGGGTGACCACGAGTTCTGCGCGATCAAGACGGTCGTCAAAGACGGCAAGATCGTGCGTACCGAGGGCGTTCCATACACGGGCGCTGAAGCAGGCGAAGGCTACTGCTGTCAGAAGGGAACCGCATCGTGGCGCCAGGTCTACTCACCCGACCGCCTGCTCCACCCCCTCAAGCGCGCCGGCGAGCGCGGCGAGGGCAAGTGGCAGCGCATCAGCTGGGACGAGGCCTACGACATCATCATCGAGAAGGTCCGCGACATCCAGGAGAACTACGGCCCCGAGTGCATCG
>JAFWGD010000149.1 GCA_017515355.1 Coriobacteriales bacterium | reverse complement strand
TTCGACCGAGCGCGCGCCAACCGCGACGTAGGAGAGGCAGTCGGAGAGATACTGGTGGTTTTCCGGATAGAGCATCTCGTCGGCGCAGGAGAAGCCTGTCTGCTCGAGTGCATCGATATGGAGCTTCCTGATCGAGATTAACCCGCGGAGCATGTCGGGCGAGCTGTTGGGATTGGGCTGGTGGAGCATGCCCTTGTAGCCATCGCCTGTGGTGCGCGGCTTGTTGGTGTAGATGCGCGGGACTATCTTGATCTTGTCGGCGATCTTGTCCTGCACCGTGCGCAGGCGCGAGATGTAGTCGAGCACCGCGTCCTCGCGGTCGGCCGAGCAGGGGCCTATGATCAGGAGCATCTTGTTGCTCTTGCCGAGGAAGATGTCCTGCACTTCGCGGTCGTTTTGCCGCTTGCACTCCTCCATCTTCTCCGAAAGCGGGTACATCTCCTTGATGACCCTAGCGGTTGGCATTTCCCTTTTGAATTCCATGTTCATCTTCTATGCCTCTGTCTTGTCAAATGCTTCTCTGTTGCTGGTGGACAGGCGCATGATCTTGCGGATCTCGTCTGTCTCGTCGTTGGCTATATGCTCTCTGAGCTCGGAAAACGCGCTGCTGAACAGGTCCATCTGGGCGAGCAGCTGCTCCTTGTTGAGTTCGAAGAGCTCGCTCCACATCCTGTCGTTGATCTTTGCGATGCGCGTAAGGTCGCGGAAGGAGTCGCCCGTGAATTCGGCAAGGCTCGTAGTGTCCCTGCAGGTCATCAGCGAGACCGCGATGCAGTGCGTCAGTTGGGATAGGAACGCGATCATCTCATCGTGCTTCTCCGGGGTCAACTCCACGATGCGCTTGAAGCCTAGCGTCTCGCCGAGCGCCTTGCACATCGCAATCGCCTTCTCGGTGTTCGCCTCCGTTGGCGTGACGATGTAGTTCGCATCATCGAAGATGCTTCCGTCGGCGAACTCGATGCCGCTCGACTCGCGCCCCGCCATCGGGTGCGCCGCGATGTATTCGATGTCGTCTCGCAGCATATCCTGGATGCGATAGACCACGCAGCCCTTGATGCCGGTGACGTCGGTTATGAGCGCGCCTGGTTTGAGGTGGCTTTGGTTGGCCTCTATCCACTCGACGAAGGTACGCGGGTAGAGCGCGAAGACCACGATGTCGAATCCGCCAATGTAGGCTGGGTCGGGCTCGCACTTGCCATGCGCGATCCAGCCGCGCTCGAGGGCGAACTCGATGCTTTCTTCGCGCTGGTCGATCGCGCCGACCTCGAAGCCTTTGGCCGAGAGCGCTTGCGCGTAGCTGCCGCCCATAAGGCCCAGCCCGACGATTCCGATGCGCAGATTGCGATCAAGCTCCATACGTTATCTCCAATCCGAGGGATGCCAGGTCGTCGAAGAAGCCGGGGTAGCTCTTCGAGACCGCCTCGGCGCCCTCGATCTCGCCGCCGACAAGGCTGGCCAAGAGCGCCAGCGACATCACGATGCGGTGGTCGTTGTGGCCCCGCAGCGGCTCGGTTGGGATGCCAAGGCCCCCGCCGCCGATGATGACCGAGTTCTCCTCCACAATGCAGCTTACCCCGAACTTGGCGAGCTCGGATGCCATCGCCGCCGCGCGGTCGCTCTCCTTGATTCGCAGGCGCCTCGTGCCCGTGAAGGTCGCGCCGCCCCTTGCCGCGGCCACGGCGAAGAGCACTGGGCCGAGATCGGGGCAGTCAGCGATGTCTATCGTAGCGTTTTCCGCATCTAGCTGGGCAAATGCCTCGAGGCAGACGCGGTCTCCCTGCAGGCTTGCGCCGTTGAGGCCGGTAACCTCTACGCTGCCGCCGAGCGCGTTGAGCGCGTGGAGGAATGCTGCGTTGGACCAGTCTCCCTCAACCTGCGCTTCCGTCGGCAAGTAGCTCTGGCGCCCAGGGACCTCGAATCGGTTTTCGCCACGTCGTTGCACCTCGATGCCGAAGCGTCTCAGCGCATCGATGGTGATCTCGATGTAGGGGCGGCTCTCGACTGGCGGGATTATCTCGATGGCGCTGTCGCCGTCGAGCAGCGTAAGCGCGAAGAGCAATCCGCTGATGAACTGGCTGCTCACGTTGCCCGCGAGCCTGAACTCTCCGGGCTTCAGCGGGCCGCGGAGCTCGAAGGCGTTGCCGACGCGCACGAGCTCGATGCCCCTCTCGGAGAACAGCCGCTCGTAGACTCCGACGCCTCGTCCGATCAGCCGCTCGGAGCCTGTGAAGATCGCCTTGGATCCGCAGATCGCTGCCAAGGGCATCAGGAAGCGCAGAGTCGATCCGCTCTCTCTGCAAGGGAAGGTCGCGCCATCGGGAAAGCTCGGCGCGCTTCCCTCTACCGTCAGCGAGTCGCCATCGAGGCTCCACTTGGCGCCCAGAGCGCCGATGCAATCGAGCGTTGCGAGCATATCCTGGCTCTCGGCGATGCCTCGCACGGTGCTTTGCCCGCAAGCAAGCGCCGCGCAGATCATCAGACGATGCGCATAGCTCTTCGATGGTGGAGCCGAGATGGTGCCGACAGCGCTGCCCGGGCTAATCGCGACCCGCATCGCGCTCCTTCCACTCGATGAGGCGGTCGATCGCCAGATTGTATCCATCGAAGCTCTTGCCCATGATCGTGTCGATGCAGGCGCTTCTCACGTAGCTGATCTGACGGAAGTCCTCGCGCTTGGAGACGTCGCTGATGTGCACCTCTATCGTGGGGAGCCCGACGCCCTTGACGGCGTCTGCGATGGCCACGGAGGTGTGCGTGTAGGCACCGGGGTTGAAGACGATGCCGTCGAAGCGCTCGAAGTAGGCGCGCTGGATGGCATCGACGAGGTCTCCCTCGTGGTTGGACTGGCAGAAC
>JAFWGD010000148.1 GCA_017515355.1 Coriobacteriales bacterium | reverse complement strand
GAGTTGGAATAAGGAGACGTTTGTGAGCAATACCGAGACCTTGTTGGATTCCCTTTGCGCGCGCGCGAAGGCCAACCCCCAGAGGATCGCTTTTCCCGAGGCTGCTGACGCCACGGTGTTGAGCGCTGCATTCCGAATAGCGAATGAAGGTTTGGGTATTCCCCTCTTGGTAGGTAAGCGTGCCGAGCTCGAAGAGCTCTGCACGCGCAATGGATACGATACTGCTCTCTTCGAGTTCGCCGATATCGACGATCTCGAGTACAAGCGCGCGCTTGTCGAGCGCTACTCCACCGATGAGACCGCGAAACTCCGCGGTGACGATCTGATGAAGGCCATCGAAAGCCCACTCTACTACGCGTTCCTGTTGCAGGCGCTCGGAGAGGTCCGCATCGCACCTGCGGGCTTCGTATCTTCCACTGCCGATGTGGTTCGAGCTGCCCTCAAGATCATCCGCGTCAACGAGAACGGACTGGGCTCAAGCGTTGGACTCGTCGTCCTTCCCGACACCGAAGAAGAGAAGAACCGCTTCGTCTTCATGGCTGACATCAGCACTTGTCCAGATCCCACGGCCGAGCAACTCGCCCGCATCGCAATCGATTCCTGCGATACGGCACGCGCACTCCTCGAATTCGAGCCGACATGCGCCTTGCTCTCGTACTCCACCAAGGGTTCGGCTAAGGGCCCGAAGGTCGAGAAGGTCGTAGAGGCTACCCGCATCGCCAACGAGCTGCGTCCCGATCTGCTGATCGACGGCGAATACCAGCTGGATGCCGCAGTCGTCCCTGCAATCGGAGCCAAGAAAGCTGGAGCGGACAACCTAGTGGCCGGCAAGGCGAACGTCCTTGTCTTCCCCGATCTTAACGCCAGCAACATTGCGGTCAAATTGCTTGAGCACTTCGCCGGAGGCAAGCTCTTCGGAGCCATCCTCCAGGGATTCAGGCAGGTCTGCACCGACAGTTCGCGCGGCGCAACCATCGACGAGCTCGTGGGCACTATCGTGGCCTCCACCGTGCTCGCAACCGAACGTGACAGCAGCCGATGCACCACCTCTGCATCGGAGTAGGAATAGGAAACACATGAAACGCATTTTCGCCATCAACCTCGGATCAACTTCAACTAAGGTCGCATACTCCGAGGACGGTAAAGTCGTATACAAGGAGAACATCTTCCATACGGCCGAAGACTTCAAGGACTGCAACGGCTTCTACGATCAAGAGCCGGTCCGTATCTCTCGAATCCTGCAGAACATGAAATCGCACGGAATCGAAGTCACTGACCTCGACGCAATCGTGGCGCGCGGGGGAATGCTCCAGCCGCTTCCCGTAGGCGTCTTCCGCATCAACGAGGACATGGCCGATCAGGTCATGAGCGGCGAGTATGGCAGTCACCCCTCATCGATGGGCATCGACATCGCCCGCAAGCTCGTTGAGGGAACCGATGTGCTCGCGCTCACCGCAGATGTTCCCAGCTCAGACGAGCTTCTGCCCGTCGCACGATTCACGGGCCTCAAGGAGATGCACCGCCGCACGATGACCCAAACCCTCAACGCCCGTGCAGTCGTACGCGAATGGGCCCAGAGCGAGGGCAGGGACTACGAGGACGTCAACGTGATCACAGTCGGACTCGGCGGCGGAATCAACATCATCGCCCACTGCCATGGCCGCATGATAGACACGAACAACTCCGTCGATGGCGAGGGTTGCTTCTCCACTAACCGCTGCCTCACCGTCCCGATCGACCTGCTCATCCAGGAATGCTACTCGGGCGAGTATACCTACGAGGAAATGATGTGGCACGTCAACGGCTCCGCTGGCCTTATGGGCTACCTCGGCACCAGCGATATGGTCGAGATCGAGCAGCGCATCCTCAACGGTGACGAATATGCCTCGCAGGTCATCGACGCGATGTGCTATCAGATCGCCAAGGATACCGGCGGATTCGCAACCACGATGTGCGGCGATGTTGACGCGATCATCCTTACCGGAGGCATCGCGAACTGCAAGTTCGTCACCGATCGCGTCGCTAAGCGCATATCATTCATCGCCCCGGTCATCCTCAGGCCTGGCGAGCTCGAGCTCGAAGCGCTTGTCGAAAACGCTTACGAAGCCGTAGTGGGCAAGATCCCCATCCAGGAATTCGTCAGGGCGTCCTCCCCTCGCGAGGCGATGGACCGAATCGACGAGCTCTGGGAATCCCAGGACTGGACCTTCGAACGTTAGATCAACCGAAACCCACGCGACACACCGCGTTAAGATGGCAGGAACCGAGATGGATAAAAGCAAGAACTACCGCATCCTCGTAATCAACCCAGGCTCGAATTCGACCAAGCTCGCCGTATTCGAGAACACTGAAATGATCGAGCAATACGATATCCCGCATACGGCCGAGACGATTGCCTCGTTCTCGTCGGCAGTCTACGACCAGTACGAGTATCGCCTCGAATGCGTACGCAAGAGCATTGCAGAGAACAGCATCGACCTCTCGACTTTCGACGCGATCGCCGGACGCGGAGGCTTCGCTCGCATCAAAGACTCTGGCACCTACCGCGTCAACGATCAGATGGTCGAGGACCTTGCCAACCCAACAGCCGAGCATGTCGCGAATCTTGGCGGAATCCTCGCCAAGGAGCTCGGAGACCCCTTCGGATTGCCTGCCTACATCACCGACCCAACCTGCATCGACGAGATGGAGGATATCGCCCGCGTAACTGGATTCGAAGGCATGGAGCGCAAACTGAAGTGGCAGCCGCTATCGCACAAGGCAACTGGAAAGCGCCTTGCACGCGACCTCGGAGTTGCTTACGAGAACTCGAACTTCATCATCGGGCATCTCGGCGGCGGAATCACGATCGGCGCTCATTGCCACGGCCGCGTCATCGATGTCAACAACGGCCTCGACGGCGATGGTCCCTTCTCCGTCGACCGTCCAGGCACTATGCCTATCGAGGATATCGTCGCCCATTGCTTCGAAGGCGGCCGCACCAAGGAGGACGTCGTCAAGGAGTTCATCAGTCGCGGCGGCATCTATAGCTACTTCGGAACGGTAGATACGAGCGAAGTCGCGCAAATGGCACTTGATGGCGACGAGAAGGCGCAGCTCATCCTCTCCGCTTGGGCCTACCAAATCGCCAAGGAGATAGGCGCGCTGGCAACCGTGCTCAAGGGTGAAGTCGATGCGATTGCGTTGACTGGCGGAGTGGCGAAGTCGAACTACATCATCGATATGATTCGAGAGCGTGTGAGCTGGATTGCGCCCTTCTACGTCTACCCTGGCAGCCTCGAGATGGAGGCGCTGGCCGCAGGAGCTCTAGGTGACCTCGATGGTTCATCGCCCGCCAAGGAGTACGTCCGCGCCTGGTAGGATGGCGAAATCCGTCTAGCGATTAGATGCGAGCCACGCCTCGAGCTCACGCAGCTCTGGCATGGTGTTTACGTTGACAAATGGATTGACGCGGATGCCTTCCGCATCCAACTCGCTGACATCCACATCGATCCTATTGACGTTCTCGGTCCAGCGCACGGCACGCATGTCGCCGGCTTCCAACGCCTTTTCAACTGCGTCCAGACAGGTTTCCCTGCGAAAGACGGCATGGAATGGCTCGATGCCCTTGGATCCTATTGGCATGGCGACGTCAGCTCCAGTGCTCACCAGCACTTCGCGCAACCGCGCTATCAATTCAGGGGAGGGGAAGACCATATCGCAAGCAACCATGGACATGAATGGCTTCGTGACAGCCTGTAGCGCCGTATGAACCCCGATTAGGGCTCCGCGCTTGTCAGTATCGTCGGAAATGAGCCTGAGCTTTCCTGAGGCGATATACGGCTCCATGAATCCCATCTTCTCTGGCTCGTTGGTAGTGATGACCATCTCGGAGCAGATTGGATAGAGCCTCTCGAAGGCCTGCATGATCAGCGGTTTTCCGAGGAACGGCACAAGCGCTTTGGATGTGCCCATGCGCTTTGATTCGCCGCCTGCCTGAATGGCTACGGCGAGATCGCCTATGACCTGCATATCCACTGCCTGGGCTGCCTTCCTCGAACCGATGCGACCAATAGAGTATATCCCAGGAGCTCACATGCCCGGCATATCCACCGCGCTGCCCGCTGCAAGCGATGCAGGGACATCGATTACGCGCTGATTGCTGGAGCCGCGCCATTTTGCGGAGAAGGTCTTAAGCTCCTGCACGAACAGGCCATCGACAAGCACGTCGCACAGTTTGAGGAGCTCGACCGCAAGAGGACCTGCCTTGCCTTCGATCAACTCATCG
>JAFWGD010000147.1 GCA_017515355.1 Coriobacteriales bacterium | reverse complement strand
GGTATCGTATTTGTCGAGCGACATGGTCCATGGCGTGCGCAAGGGCAACGGCACGATTGCAACGGAGTCGGTTATCATGAGCGCCTCCGACAAGACCACGCGCTTCGTGAGGACCATCCGCAGGGCATAGGGCACGCCTTTGAACAACGCAACGAAGCGAATGGCTGCTCCCCGAACTCGGGAAGCAGCCATTTTCATGTCTATGCGCTATGTTCGCCCAAAAGCTAGTGGTTGTGATCGCAATCCGGGTCGTCGCAATCGCACTCCTCGCCCTCGAGGTCGGCCAGAACCTCCTCGATGAGCTCCCACTCCTCATCGCTTTCGATCTCGTTGAGGACGATTGACTCGTCGCTGTCGCTGAAGAGCTTGTCTCCATCGACTGAGGCTGCGAAGACGTTGAGCGCGCCCTCCTCATCCTCCGTGTTGTCGGTGTAGATGATGTAGGTCTTGCCGGTCTCCTCAAGCGCGAATGTAACGAGGATCTCGCACTCGACTTCGGTTCCGTCGACGTCGGTGATCGTGAAGAAGGGATCGAGCTCGGTGTCCATGGGGTTCCTCCCGTCTTGCGCCCGCGAGAGCGCAGGTAGCTTTCGTTTCGAATGGCGCCAGAGGCTTTTGCGCTGCGGACTGCCATAGCAGGCCGATGCGAGCCATCGAGCGCTCCGTTAAAGTATAATGAGTCGACGCCGCTTTTGGAAAGGTCGAAGTATGCGCGTACGCAAGAATGCACTGTTGATCTTCAGCAAGCCGCCCGTCCCGGGGTTGGTCAAGACCAGGCTCTCGACGCTTAAGGACGGCGCTTTCACGCCCGAGATCGCTGCGACGTTGTTCCACTGCATGCTCTTCGACCTCGTCGAGATCTGCTGCGACGCGCTAGCTGAGCTCGAGGCACGCGGGGGAGCGGATCCCGAGGTCAAGGACGAGTACGATCTCTTCATCTCGACCACGCCCGAGAGAAACCTCGAGGTCATGAAAGATATCTTCGAGTCGTCGGGCGCGTGGCCGCGCGATATCGAGTTCATCGTCGACGCCGGCTCGAACTTCGACGAGCACTACAACCATTCGTTCTCGCAGGTTTGGGAGAGGGGCTACGACGCTATCCTCTCGATGGGAGCGGACATGCCGGCGCTGCCGAGGCGCATCGTGGTCGACGGTTTCGAGAAGCTGCACTGGCTGGAGCGCGAATTTGGCGCGGGTTGCGTAGCTTCGCCCGACCAGGCGATGGCCGTCTCGATCATCGGCTGGACGCGCGATACGAATATGGACCACACCGGCGTCTACTACAACGAGCAAGGGGTCACCGTCATGCCCGCATACATCGCGAAGGCCGCTGAGCGCGGCGTTCCGATGCTGCAGCTCGAGGCCGTACCTGATGTCGATACGATGCTCGACCTCGTCCATAACGCAACTCTGCTCGAGCAAGCCGAATACTGCTCGCGCTTCGAGGATCTCTCGGCGCCTGGCCGCACGCTCGATGCTCTGCGCCAGCTTGGCTGGGGACAATATCGCGTCATGCCGAATGACCTGCGCGACCCACGCGATGAGATCGATGCATAGTTTGCACTCAGGCGCGCTTGCAACCGCTTTGCCTAAGAAGGGGGAGGGATAATGCGTTACAGGGATTTCCAGGATGAGAGGCTTTCGCTGCTTGGATTCGGCGCGATGCGCATTCCAGAGCGGGAGGACAAGTCGCTAGACCCGGATGCTCTCGACGAGATGCTCGAATATGCGCTGTCCAACGGAATCAACTACTTCGACACCGCGTACGTATACCACGCCAAGAAGTCCGAGCCTTTCCTTGCCAAGGCGCTTTCGAAGTATCCGCGCGAAAGCTACAACTTCGCCACGAAGTTCCCGGGCCACCAGATCGGCGACGACTTCAACCCGGCTCCGATCTTCGAGAAGCAGCTCGAGCAATGCAACTTCGATTACTTCGACTTCTACCTGCTTCACAACGTCTACGAGGATTCCATCAAGGTCTATGAGGATCCGAAGTGGGGCATCATCGACTACTTCCTCAAGCAGAAGGAGGAGGGGCGCATCCGCCATCTAGGCTTCTCCACTCACGGCGGGGTGGAGGTGATGAGGGAGTTTCTCGAGCGTCACGGAGATGTCATGGAGTTCTGCCAGATCCAGCTGAACTTCATCGACTGGGATTTGCAGGATGCCAAGAGCAAGGTCGAACTGCTCGACAGCTACGGCATTCCGATCATCGTCATGGAGCCTCTGCACGGTGGAAAGCTTGCTGCGTTGGGGGAGGAGCGCGACGCGAAGCTCAAGGCCCTGCGTCCCGATGAGAGCATAGCCTCTTGGGGATTGAGATGGATCGAGCAGATCCCTTCGGTCGCCGTGATCCTCAGCGGCATGTCGAACATGGAGCAGTTGGTTGACAACGTCAAGACCTTCGGTCCCGTCGAGCAGCCTGAAGCGGGGGAGCAGGGCTGTCCTCTCAGCGCGGAGGAGAATGAGTGCCTTGAAAAGATTGCGAAGTCGATGTCCGATTTCGTCCCTTGCACGGCCTGCCGCTATTGCGTCGACCATTGCCCCGTTGGTCTGGACATTCCAGAGCTTCTCGCAATGTACAACGACGTGCTCTTCGCGCCGATGGTCACGATCGGCATGCGCATCGATGCGTTGCCCGAGGACAAACGCCCACAGGCTTGCGTCGGGTGCGGGGCGTGCGCTCAGATGTGCCCGCAGCGGATCGACATACCGAGCTGCATGCCGGACTTCGTCGACAAGCTGGACGCGTTGCCGAAATGGGCGGATATCTGCGCTGCGAGACGTTGAGCTCCGCAATTGCAGGATTTGCGTCGTAGGATCGCCCAACCTGTTCGCGACCGTGATCTTGCAGTGAATGACAATGTTGATGTCGGAACTCGAAGATAAGGCTCCGTCTGTCAGTTCTATGCGTGGATGTGTTATTTACAATCTACAATATTCACAATCACTTGATTTTACTCTTTCAATATACAGAACATTTCAAGTGATTATGTGTGATTTGCCGCATGTGAGGAGATAGTGTCCAGATGCGCAACAAGAAGGTTCTGCTGATTACCGAGACCGCGATCACGATTGCGCTTTGCGTAGTGTTGAACTTTATCGCGATCAGGCTCCCGTTCAGCACGGCTGGCGGCTCGATTTCGCTTACGATGCTCCCGATTGCGATTCTCGCGCTACGCCGCGGTCCCGTCTGGGGTTGTCTAGCTGGCCTTCTCTTCGGCCTCATAGACTTCATGATCGATCCCTACATCGTCCACTGGGTGCAGGTCATCCTCGACTATCCGGCTCCCTATGCGCTCTTCGGACTCTTCTGCGGATTCTTCCGCAAGCCCTTCTTGGCGGGAGTCGAGCAGAACAAAGCCAAGGCCGCAGCGATCGCCGTTGTCGGTGTCGTCGTAGGATGCATCGCGAGGTTCATCAGCCATTGCGCATCCGGCGCGATCTTCTTTGCGGAGTACACCCCTGAGGGTCAGAGCGTTCTCGCATACAACCTCGCATACAACATCTCGTACCTAGGGCCTTCGCTCATAGCCGTCGCAATCTTGGCGACCATCATAGCGATTCCGCTGTGCAAGGCGCTTCCAGTGGAGGGCTAGATTCTCCAGAGCATATCGGTGCAACTGAAAGCGGGAGAGCCTTGAAAGGGCTCTCCCGTTGCATTGTCTGGGCATCTTCAGCCCGTCTACTCCTCGATCTCGGTGAAGATGGGATTGACGAACCTGCCGCGCTTTTGGGTCTTCTTCCCGAATTGGATTGCACGATGGGGACAGCGGTTGATGCATCCTAGGCAGAACGCGCAAGCAATTGGAACGGGCGGTGGAAGTCCAGCAGCATCATTTCAACGCACATGGCGTTGAACTTGGGCAGTAT
>JAFWGD010000146.1 GCA_017515355.1 Coriobacteriales bacterium | reverse complement strand
GTCTAACATCTGGTTCTGCGAGATATAGCGATGAAAGTGTTTGTTCATACTAGCTCCGGAATCGCGATAGCGGTGCTGTTCTTCGCCGAGGCGATCGCCGGTTCCACTGGGCTTGGCAATTTCATCATGGAATCGTGGGCGATGATCAGCTACACCCGCATGTTCGCTGGAATAATTGCGCTTGCCATCCTCGGTGTGCTCATCTACGAGGCGTTCGATTTGGTTGAGCGAAGGGTGACGCGCCACCGCAGGTAAAGGAATAGGGCTCGAGCCTTGATCAGCCCCTTAATGCAATCTCGAAGCGAAATCCTTTATCGACATGTCGTAGACCAGATGTCCCATCTGGGCGGCTGAGACGCCATTGGGATCCTTCAGCCACTGCGAGATCATGAAGAGGGTGCCGCTTAGCGTGTACTCCATGATAAGCTCGATTTCCCCCGCATCGCGTCCTTCGAGTTCCCCCTCGCTCACAAGGTATTCGCGCCAAATCGGCTTGAGTGCGCCTTTTAGTCGCACGATGAACGAAGGGTCGCCGTTCTCGCCTAGGAGCACTACGATGTAGCGCTTGCGGCGCTCGTAGAACGCTGCGACCTTGCCCAGCTCGATGATGCATGAGAGCTTGCTGCTGTCCCTCTTGAGGCTGCGCATGCAGCTTTCCACGCATTCCGTCATCCCGCGCAGCAGGTCGGCTTCGATCTCCTCGAGAATCTCGTAGATGTCGTGGTAGTGCAGGTAGAACGTGGCGCGGTTGTAGCCGGCGAGATCGGAGATCTGCTGGATGGTGATCGCGTCGATAGGGTTCTTGCCGCATGCCTCAGCGCTGCGCTCGGCATAGAGCCTCCAGAAGGCGACCCTCAGGTCCTCTTTGGTCTGCTCTGTTTTCTCCGGGCGCTTGCGCATCTTGGCCGCTTAGATGTAAAAGAGGATCTTGTTGTACGTTGGCACGGGCCAGAGCTTCGTGGAGACGAGCCCCTCCATGCCGTCGACGACCTCGCGAAGGCTGGTCATCGACTGCAGGACCTCATCGTGGTACGCGCGCGCCGACGCTAGCCAGTCGCCCGATATGCTCTGCGCATGCTCGATGTCGGAATCGAGTGCTTTGAGATGCTTCCCAATCGCGTTGGCACCGTCGTTGAGGCTCTGCAGCAGCTCCTCATCTGCGGTGCACTCGATGCCTGGGCAAGCTGCCTTCTTGGCCACGATGGTGCTTGCGATCATGCCAGCGAATTCGGTAACCGCGGGAAGGATCTTCCTGCGTGTCATGTGCGACATGGTCTTCCCCTCGATGTTGAGGATCTTCGAGTACTGCTCGAGCTTGACCTCGTAGCGGCTCTGGATCTCGGCCTCGTTGAGAACCTCGAACTCCTTGAAGAGGTCGATCGACTTCTGCTCGATCATCACGGGTATCGCATCGGGCGTTGAGGTCAGGTTGAGAAGTCCACGGCGCTGCGCCTCGGCCTTCCATTCATCGCTGTAGCCATCGCCGTTGAAGATGATGCGCTTGCGCTCGATGAGCGTCTTCTTGACCCAAGCTCTCGCTGCTTCCTCGAAGTCGTTAGCTCCCTCGACGTATGCGAGGAAGTTCGATAGCGCTTTGGCCATAGCCGTGTTGATGACTGTGTTGATGTCGGAGAGGTTGACTGCGCTGCCAGGCATTCGGAATTCGAACTTGTTGCCTGTGAACGCGAGCGGGGAAGTGCGATTGCGGTCGGTGTTGTCCTTGAGCAGTGCAGGAAGCGTGGCTACGCCGAGGTCCATCCTCACATTGCCGGTCTGCTCGTAGTCCTCGCCTGCGATGATGGCTTCGATGTGCGCGGTGAGCTCGTCGCCCAGGAATATCTAGATGATAGCCGGGGGAGCCTCGTCGGCTCCGAGTCGCATGTCGTTGCCAGCGCTGGCCACGCTTGCGCGCAGCAGGCCCTGGTATTCGTCGGCAGCCTCGATCATCGCGGTGAGGAAGACGAGGAATCGTAGCTGCTCGGAGTCTGTGACGCCAGGCTCGAGGACGTTGATGTCGCCGGCCTTGATCGACCAGTTGTTGTTGCTTGCCGCTGCCGTTGATGCCGGCGAAGGGCTTTTCATGCTGCAGGCAGACGAGCCCGTGCTTTGCCGCAACCTTGCGCATGACCTCCATGGTCAGCAGGTTGTAGTCGATCGCGCGGTTGGTATCCGTATAGATGATGGCGAGCTCGTGCTGTGTGGGCGCTACCTCGTTATGGCGCGTCTTCGCGCTGATTCCGAGCTCCCATAGCTCGCTGTCGACCTCTTGCATGAATGCGAGCACCTTGTGCCTGATGCTACCGAAATAGTGCTCGGAGAGCTCTTGCCCCTTGCAGGGCGCGGCACCGAAGAGCGAGCGTCCTGTGATCATGATGTCCTGGCGGATCTCGTACTCCTCCTTGCGGATCAGGAAATACTCCTGCTCAGGGCCGCACATCGTCTTGACGTTGGGCACGTCGATGCCGAAGCAATGCAGAAGGCGCCGGGCCTGCGCGTCGATGCATTTCATCGAGCGAAGCAGCGGAGTCTTCTTGTCGAGCGCCTCGCCTGTGTAGGAGCAGAAGACCGTGGGGATGCAGAGCACGTTGTCCTTGATGAATGCGTAGCTTGTGGGATCCCATGCGGTGTAGCCGCGCGCTTCGAAGGTAGCGCGAAGTCCGCCCGAGGGGAAGCTCGAGGCATCCGGTTCGCTTTGGATGAGCTCCTCGCCAGAGAAGGTCATGAGCGCGCGACCGTCAGGCTGCGGATTGATGAACGCGTCGTGCTTTTCAGAGGTGATGCCTGTGAGGGGCTGGAACCAATGCGTGAAATGCGTCGCACCCTGTTCGATCGCCCATTCCTTCATTGCGTGCGCGATGATGTTGGCAACCTCAAGGTCGAGCGGCTTGCCCTCCTCGATGGTCTTCGAGAGCATGTTGTAGGTGGCGGTTGGGAGCCTCTCTTGCATCACATGGTCGTTGAATACCTTGCGTCCGTAGAATTCAGCCACAGTTGCCATCGGGTATGCATCCTTTCACAGCAATTGGATCTAGGTTTCAGATTTTAACCTTTGCAGCGTTAATTCCCTGTTAAAAGTGCACTACTGGCGATTTGATGACAGCAGCGTTGCCATTAGTTGGCGGCTGCTGCACCTTCTGCGCTTCAAAAGGCGTCGCGGCGAATGTAGAATTAATGCAAGGGCACACATGGTGCTGCCAAGGCCGAGAGGGGATTGGGCATGTTCGACATCGAGCTCGCAAAGCTGGAAGACCTCACAGCATTCAAGTTTGGAAACGCAACAGATTTCGACGCTGGGACGGGATGCACCGTCATCCTGGCGCTTGATGGCGCAACTGCAGGCGTCGATGTGCGTGGAGCTGCCCCGGCAACTCGCGAAACCGATCTGCTCAAGCCGGAGAACACGGTTCAGCAGATTCATGCCCTAGTCCTTTCTGGCGGCTCGGCATTCGGGCTCGCTGCTGCCACAGGCGTCATGGAGGCCCTCGAGGCCGAGGGCATCGGCTTCGAGCTGATAGGCTTCAAGGTTCCGATAGTCTGCGGCGCCTCTGTTTTCGACCTCCTGGTTGGCGATGGCTCTGTTCGTCCCGATGCCGCAATGGGCAAGAAGGCAGTTGCTGCGGCGCTTGCAGGGGAGCCCTTAGAGCATGGCAACGTTGGCGCGGGAGCCGGATGCACCGTTTCCAAGCTTTTCGGGCTCGAAGGCCTGGTGAAGTCTGGTCTCGGAATCGCTGCGTACCGCTTCGGAGACCTGATTGTCGGAGCCATCGTGGCGGCAAACGCATGCGGTTGCGTCGTCGATCGAGACGGCAGCTTCATAGCAAGCCCGACTTTCAATGGAGAGCGCATTACGGGCATGCAGGCCGTCGTGTCAACTGCTCAGGCTTCGCAGGCCCAACAGCCTTCCGACGCTCCTACCAACACAACCATCGGCTGTATCGTAACCAACGCCAAGCTCACCAAGCCTCAGGCGACTAGGGTGGCCGCAACCACTCACGATGCCTACGCCAGGGCAATCGTCCCAGTGCATACCTCCAACGATGGCGACGCGATCTTCTGCATGGCCTCTGGAGAGGTTGAGGCCGATCCCGATCTCGTGGCGGCTATAGCCTGCGAGGCGATGCAGGATGCCATAATCGACTCCGTGAAGTCTGCGCAGAGCGCTTACGGCATACCGGCTTGGAAGTAGTGCGCGGTCGCGCAAGCGCCCCGATATTAGGTTTGCGAACTGCGAAATTGCTGCCAACACGCTGATTCAGCGCGCCTTTCGCCCTTTATGCGGCGCTGTCAGCGCGCTATGCGCACGATTAATCTATAATCTTTTCGCAATCCAATATGCATGATAGAGGTGCGGTCTCCATCAGTAGCTTTGCACGATGCGCCCGGGAAGGCGTGGGAGCAAAAGGGGAGAATCGCCGAAGGGCCAAGGCTTTCCCGAACCTTGGTGCCTGGGGCGCAGAGAGAACATCCTGCGAACTGTCGCTTTTGCGGAGAGCTGTCATGGCAGGTGCATCCTTTGCTAAGCCATGATGATTCATGGCTTTTTTGTTGAAAGGAGAGATAGTGGAAATCGTCAACACATTTTGGGCGCTAGTGCCTCCGCTGATCGCGATCGTCCTTGCGTTGATCTCCAAGGAGACCTACAGCTCGCTGTTCATCGGAATCCTCGTCGGCGCGCTCCTAATAGCTGGGTTCAGCCCGATCGGCACGCTCGACACTATGATCAACGACGGATTCGTTCCGGCTGTTGCGGACAATGCGGGAATCTTTATATTCCTGGTGATACTCGGAATAATGGTGGCGCTGGTCAATTCGACTGGCGGTGCCGCGGCCTTTGGAAAGTGGGCTGCCAAGCATATCAAGTCTCGCGCAGGCTCGATGATCGCGACCTTCGTCTTGGGAATCCTCATCTTCATCGATGACTACTTCAACTGCCTGACCGTCGGTTCGGTCATGCGTCCCGTCACCGATTCCCATAGGGTTTCGCGCGCCAAGCTCTCCTACATCATCGATGCCACAGCAGCGCCGATCTGCATGATCGCCCCGATCTCCTCTTGGGCAGCGGCGGTCTCCGGCGTGGCGGCCGACCTCAATGTCAACGGCATCCAGCTCTTCATCAGCGCCATTCCGTTCAACTTCTACTCGCTGTTGACCATCGTGTTCGTCATCATCATCTGCATCATGGGCTTCGATTACGGCCCCATGGCGAAAGCGGAGATGGAGGCATGGAAGACCGGCGACCTGGGTTCGCTGGGCAACGAGGATGTCGTCGAGAAGAGCCGTGCGAGCCTGGCCGACCTCATCATCCCCATCGTCG
>JAFWGD010000145.1 GCA_017515355.1 Coriobacteriales bacterium | reverse complement strand
GCCACCATCGTCACGCTTCCTAGTCGATCTGGTATTTGTAGTAGGCCGAGCAACTGCCCTCCGAGGAGACCATGCACGGGCCTACGGGATTGCTCGGCGTGCAGACCTTGCGGAATAGCGGGCATTTGCTCGGAGGCATCGTGCCGCGCAGAACCTCGGCGCACCTGCAGCCTGCGTGCTCGACAGTTTCCTCAACCACAGGAGAGAAGCGCTCGAGCGCGTCGAATTCAGCATATTTGCTGCGGATCCTGTAACCCGAGCGATCGATCGGTCCAAGGCCGCGCCAGATGCTCTCGCACTCCTCGAAGACCTCGTCGATCATCGCCATCGCCACCTTGTTGCCCTCTGGGGCGACGCCGCGCACGTAGGCGATCTCGATCTTTGGCTCGCCGCTGGCGATTTGATGTAGAAGCATCGCGATGCCCTGCAGGATGTCGACCGTCTCGAATCCGGTGACCACGCCGCCGATGCCGTATTCGTGCGCGAGGAACTCGTAGGGCTCGCTTCCGATGATGGTCGAGACGTGGCCAGGCAGATTGAGCGCGTCGAGGTTGACCTGCGGGTCCTTGACGAGCGTTTCGAGCGCATGGGGCATGTTCTTGTGGACGCAGATGACCGAGAAGTTGGGGATGCCTTCGTCGTAGGCCCTCTTGATGGTCACCGCGACCAGTGGTGCGGTGGTCTCGAAGCCGACTCCGACGAAGACGACCTGCCGCTCGGGGTTCCTTCGCGCAAGGTCGAGCGCATCGAGAGGGGAGTAGACAACCTGCACGTCGCTGCCTTGGGCCTTGCATTCCTGCAGTGTGGTGGAGGAGCCGGGCACCCTGATCATGTCGCCGAAGGTGGCGAGCGTGACGCCCTCGATCTTGGCGAGCGCGATGATCGTGTCGATGTCGGCGTTGGATGTCACGCAGACGGGGCATCCCGGGCCAGAGAGCAGGTGGACGTTGTCAGGGAGAACGCTGCGAAGGCCGGACTTGCCGATCGCTGCGGTGTGCGTTCCGCAAACCTCCATCAGGTTGACCTCTCCGATGTCGAGCGAGGCGATGCCGTTGAGAAGGTCGCGAGCGAGCTTCGGGTCTTTGAAGAGGTCGAGGTTCATCAGACCGCCAGCTCCTCGCTCTTGGCGTTTGCGTCTGCGCGCGCGTTCTCTGCGGCGATGCGAGGGGAATCGAGTCCGGCGAGCTCGGGGAACTCGGCGATCAGCTCGAGCGTTTCCGCGGCGCTCTGCTCGTCTACGATCTCGATGCCGAAGCCAGCATGGACGAGGATGTAGTCGCCGACCTTCGCGGTGGGCAGCAGGTCGAGCGCGGCCTCGCGCGAGATCCCCATGATGTCGATCTTCGCGGTCCTGCCGTCAACTATCTCAAGAATCTTCCCTGGAATCGCCAGGCACATCATTTCCTCCGTCCGTCGGGCGTTTGCCCCGCTAAAGTGCTCTTTCTATATTAACGCGCCGCCGTTGCCGCTGTCCTTCGGATAGTCCCTTCCATGCGCGCAGCGGCAACAGCCACCTGCCCATAGGATATGCATCCGTCGTTTGCGGGGATGTCGATGTTGGTCAGCACGCGCAACCCCAGGCTTTCGAGCGCTTCCGTCAGGTTCTGCATGACGAATCGGTTCATGAAGACTCCTCCGGATAGCGCCACGGTGCCGATTCCGGTTTGCTCGGAGCAGGTCATGCAAGCTTGCGCGAGCGCACCGACGAGCGCCCTGTGGAATCGCAACGAGATCAGCGCATTGGATACGCCCGCCGCCATGTCGTCTAGCGCAGCGATGATGGTCGGACGCGGCTCGATGATGAGGTCCGTTCCGTTGCGGCTCTGCTCGAAGCGATAGCGCTGCGCGGCCTCGGCCTCGCGATCGTCGCGCACGGGCTCGTTGGTGCTCGGGTCGTACATAGCGGCTTCGAGCAGCATAGGAGCCTGCCCGTCGAACTCCGCATCTCGGCAGATTCCCAAAAGCGCGCTCATACCATCGAACAGCCTGCCTGCGGCGGATGTCTCGATCGCGTTGATGCCCTTCTCGAGCATCTGCGCGAGGACCGTCGCCTGCTCTTCGCCGAGTGCATCGAACGTCGCCTTTGCGGCAGGATGGTCGGTCAAACCGTAGCGCAGCAGCATGGCGTAGGCGATGCGCACAGGATGCTTGATTGCGGCAGCGCCTCCGATGAGGGGCTGGTAGGCGAGATGGAACGCTCGCGTGTATTCTGCGCAATTGCAGACGAGCAGCTCGCCGCCCCAAAGCTTGCCGTCTTCGCCGTAGCCGGTGCCATCGAGTGCGATGCCTATCACACGCTCATCGGCACCGAGGCTTCCAGCGGCGATGTGCTCGGCGAGAACCGAGGCGATGTGGGCATGATGGTGCTGCACGCGCACTATCTGCGACTCGCTCAGGTCCTGCTCGCCAACCCACTTGGTCGAGAGGCACTCGGGGTGCATGTCGCATGCCACCACGGTAGGCTCGAGCTTGAACAGGCGCTTGTAGAGCGCCAGCGTATCGATCCAATTCTCCATCGAATCGGCATCCTCGAGGTCTCCAAGATGCTGCGAGACGAAGGCATCTGGCCAGCTGGAGAGGCAGAATGTGGATTTCTGCTCCGCTCCCACTCCAAGGATGCACGCGGGATCGCCGCCGAAGCGCGGCATTTCCAGCGGAACGGGCGCATAGCCGCGCGCACGCCGAACGAAGGTGCGCCTGTCGCCTACGATGCGAAGCACCGAGTCGTCGTACTTGGAGAGGATCTCGCGGTTGTTGTCCAGGAAGGCATCGGCGATGTTGCCGAGCCTGCGGTGTGCCTCGTCGTTGCCGGAGGCGATCGGTTCGTCGGTCAGGTTGCCGGAGGTCATGACGAGCGGGAATTCAACGCGTGCCATAATCAGGTGCTGCAGCGGTGTGTAGGGGAGCATGATCCCCACTTCGTGGAGATCGTCGGCCACTCCGCGCGCCAGGGCAGCTTCAGCGTCGGCCCCTTCGCGCTCGAGCAGCACGATCGGTCGTGCGCTGCTTTCGAGAAGCCCGCGCTCCTGCTCGCCGAGAAGGCAGATCTCGGCTGCGGCATCGGTATCGCGCACCATGATTGCGAGAGGCTTGCCATAGCGATGCTTGCGCTCGCGCAACGCGGTGACAGCCGACTCGTTGGTGGCATCGCACGCGAGATGGTAGCCGCCGAGTCCCTTGATCGCTACGACCTTGCCGTCGCGCAGCAGCTCCGCAGTGCGCTCGATGATCGTGTCGGAGCGCTCGCGCAGCGTTTCGATGCTCGCGCCGCATGCGAAGTCGACATCCATCGTCGTGCCGTCCATCTCGTCGAGCCTGAGAGCCGGACCGCACTTGAAGCAAGCATCGGGCTGCGCATGGAAGCGCCTGTCCGCCACATCGAAGTATTCGCTCGCGCATTCGTCGCACATCTCGAACTCGCGCATCGAGGTCGAGGAGCGATCATAGGGGAGCGCATCGATGATGGTGAAGCGCGGCCCGCAGTCGGTGCAGTTGATGAACGGATAGTGGAAGCGCCGGTCTCTCTCGTCGAAGAGCTCGGCGATGCAATTGCTGCAAGTTGCGATGTCGGCGCTGACCTGCGTGCGCCCAGGCACGCTCTCGGACTGAAGGATCGTGAACTCGGAGAAGCCCCTGAGCGGCACATCCTCCACGTCGATGCTTGCGATTCGCGCCGCACTGGGCGCGCTGCCTGAGATCTCTGCGATGAATCCCTCAAGCAACGCTGGCTCGCCCTCTGCCTCGATATGCACTCCGTCCGTGCCGTTGCGCACGGTGCCGCATATGAGGTTGCGACGTGCGAGCCTGTAGACGAAGGGCCTGAAGCCCACGCCCTGAACGATTCCCTGAACGTGTATGTGAACCGATCGGATCATTTTGCCATCGCCGTGGTTCCGGATGTCCCGCGCGCTGCGCAGGCGCTAGATGAACTTGCCCGTCGTGGTTGTGGTGAGGTGGCCGTGCTTGATTCCCTTGATTCCGAGGATGGTGTTGGAGATCTGCTCGATCAGGTCGTTGGCGCCGCGCAGGATCATCACCTCGATGCAGTTTCCCTCGTCGATATAGGCGCGCGTTGAGCAGACGACCTGCTCATGGTACTGGATCTTCGCGTTCTCGAGGTTGGAGCGAACGGCCTCCGACGAATTGTCGAAGACCAGCGTCAGCGTCCCGATGATCTCGCGCCCTGGAG
>JAFWGD010000144.1 GCA_017515355.1 Coriobacteriales bacterium | reverse complement strand
TCCAGATCTGCGAGGGCAAGTAGCGGTAGATCGGAGCCTGGCGCCTTGCATGCAAGGCGCCGAGCATCAGATGGTGAACAGGGGCGCGACGGCGCCTGCAAGTTGTTTGAAGAACAGGAGAGATGATGGCAAAGCATGTTGTGACATTGATTCCAGGAGACGGAATCGGAACCGAGATCAGCGATGCGATGGTTTCCGTGGTGGACGCCACGGGAGTCGATATCGAGTGGGAGGTCGCCGATGCCGGCGCGCATCTCATGGATGAGTACGGAACGCCGCTTCCCGACTATGTCCTCGAATCGGTTCGCAAGAACAAGGTCGCCATCAAGGGCCCGATAACCACCCCGGTTGGAACGGGATTCCGCTCCGTCAACGTCGCACTGCGCAAGCAGCTGGACCTATACACCAACCTGCGTCCTTGCAAGTCCATCGCGGGAACCGGCGCGCGCTACGACGACGTCGACCTGGTAATCGTCAGGGAGAACACCGAGGACCTCTACGCGGGCATCGAGTTTGAGGAGGGAAGCGATGATGCGGCTCGCGTCATCGAGCTTTGCGGCGAGACCGGTGCCGGTACGATTCGTCCGGACTCCGGCATCTCCATCAAGCCGATTTCCATCACCGCCACCAGGCGCATCGTGAAGTTCGCGTTCGAGTACGCGATCGCCAACGACAGGCACCTCGTCACCGCAGTCCATAAGGCGAATATCCAGAAGCACTCGGATGGCCTTTTCCTGAGGGTTGCGCGCGAGGTTGCGGCGGAGTACGAGGGCCGCGTCGAGTTCGAGGATCGCATCGTCGACGCAACGTGCATGGGACTGGTGCTCCATCCCAACACCTTCGATGTGCTCGTCCTTCCCAATCTCTATGGCGACATCCTCTCCGACCTCTGCGCTGGCTTGATCGGCGGACTTGGCATCGCTCCCGGCGCCAATATCGGCGACGATTACGCGGTCTTCGAGCCGGTTCACGGCTCTGCGCCCATCCATGCGGGCAAGAACGAGGCCAATCCCACCGCGATCATCCTCTCCTCAGTCCTGATGCTCAACCATCTCGGCGAGCGCGAGGCCGCCCAGCGGGTCTTCGATGCCGTAGTCAAGGTCATCGGCGAGGGCAAGGACATCACCTACGACATCATGCGCACCATCACCGGCTCCACGGCCGGCAGCGTCTCTACGACCGACTACGCCAAAGCTCTGATCAAAGCGATGAACAGCTAACGCTCCAATCTGTTCGAATGCACGCTCCAAGCATAGAAAGGCACTGATATGCTCAACTACGACATCAAGGACATCTCGCTGGCAGACGCTGGCCGCAAGAGAATCGAATGGGCCGACCGCGACATGCCGGTTCTCGCCCTCATCCGCAAGCGCTTCGAGGAGGAGAAGCCCCTTGAGGGAGTGAGGATCGCGGCGTGCCTGCACGTCACGACCGAGACCGCCAACCTCATGAGGACGCTGGTCGCAGGCGGCGCAGAGGTCGTCCTCTGCGCTTCCAACCCGCTATCCACGCAGGATGACACCGCCGCGGCGCTCGTCAAGCACTACGGCGTGAGCGTCCACGCGATTTGCGGCGAGGACACCGAGACCTACTACAAGCACATCGATTCTGCGATCGACATCAAGCCGCAGGTCACGATGGACGACGGTGCCGATCTCGTAAGCCGCATCCACAGCAGCCGCAGGGAGTTTCTCGAGGACATCATCGGCGGCATGGAGGAGACCACGACGGGCGTCATCAGGATGGCCGCCATGGCCGCCGACGGCGAGTTAAACTACCCGGTCATCAATGTCAACGATGCCAACACCAAGCACTTCTTCGACAACAGGTATGGCACTGGCCAGTCGACGCTCGACGGCGTCGTCCGCGCCACCAACAGGCTCCTCGCGGGGCGCACGCTAGTCGTCTCCGGCTACGGATGGTGCGGCCGCGGACTCGCGCTGAGGGCCTCCGGCATGGGCATGAAGGTCATCATCTGCGAGGTCGATCCGCTGCGCGCCCTCGAGGCCCACATGGAGGGCTACCGCGTGATGCCCGCTGCCGAGGCAGCCAAGGAGTGCGACGTCTGGATCACCGTCACCGGCGACATCAACGTCATCGACAAGCCTGCATTCGAGAACATGAAGAGCGGGGCGATCATCTGCAACTCAGGCCACTTCAACGCAGAGATCAACATCCCGTATCTTGAGGAGAATTGCGTCTCCAAGGAAGAGCTGAAGCCGCTGGTCGTCGAGTACACGATGGAGGATGGCCGCAAGATCATCCTGCTCGCCGAGGGCCGTCTCGTAAACCTCTCCTGCGCCGAGGGCCATCCCGCCGAGGTGATGGACATGTCCTTCGCGAATCAGGCGCTTTGCACTGAATACATCGTCAAGCACGCTGCCGAGCTCGGCCCTGGATGCTTTGACGTGCCCAAGGAGATCGACGACGGCATCGCCAAGCTCAAGCTCGAAGCGCTCGGCGTGAAGATTGATACGCTCACTCCCGAGCAGGAGAAGTACCTCACTTCGTGGCAGATGGGCACCGTCTGATGGCAGATTGCACCGAGAAGCTCCCGCGCACCGTCTGGTGGCAGCTTGACAGCGGCCGCGGCGGGGTGTGGATGATCGACCAGACCAAGCTCCCCGTTGTGGGCGAAACCGTTTGCTGCGAGACCCATGCGCGCGTCATCGATGCCATCAAGCGCCTGGTGGTTCGCGGTGCTCCCGCAATCGGAGTCAGCGGGGCGCTGGCGCTAGCGGTTTGGGTGGTCAACGAATCCAGCCAAGACGACGTGGACGGCTTCATCGCCGCTATGGAGGGTGTCGCCTCCGAGGTCGCGCAAGCGCGTCCCACGGCTGTCGCGCTTTCGTGGGCAGTCAATCGCGTGATGGATTTCGCGCGCGCCAAGGTGGCGGAGGGTGTCGGGCTTGAGGCTCTCAAGGCAGCGATAGTCGAGTTTGCGGAGTCGTTCATCGCCGAGGACGAGGCGATCAACCGTGCAATCGGCGAGCATGGCGCCAAGCTGCTCAAGCCAGGCTCGCGCATCATGACGCACTGCAACGCCGGATCGCTCGCCACCGCATTCTTCGGAACAGCGCTCGGCATCATATACACCGGCTTCAACGCGGGGCTGGTCGATCGCGTCTACTGCTGCGAGACTCGCCCCGTCAACCAAGGCGGTCGCCTTACCGCATGGGAGTTGAGCCGCGCTGGCATCCCCACGACGTTGATTTGCGATAACATGGCTGCAACCGTGCTCGGCAAGGGAATGGTCGATGCCGTCATCGTCGGTGCAGACCGCATCGCCGCAAATGGGGATACCGCGAACAAGATCGGCACATGCGGGCATGCGATCATAGCCAAGCGCTTCGGCGTGCCGTTTTACATCGCTGCGCCGATGGCGACGATCGACATGTTGCTTGCGCGCGGCGAGGAGATCGTCATCGAGCAGCGCAGCGCATCCGAGATTCTCGGCAACACCTCGAGCGGTTTCTTCGACACCATCGCCAAAAGCCCCGAATTCGAGGCGCTCGACACGATAACCCAAGACGGTCCGATGGAGTTCTCGATGGTCGGCGGCGGCCGCTTCGCCATCGATCGCGACCTTGACGGCCGCACCTTCGCCTACCATTCTTGGTTGCGCAACACGCCCGATGGCATCGATGTCTTTAATCCGGCGTTCGATGTGACCCCAGCTGAGCTCATCGATGGGATCATCACCGAAAACGGCATCTACACGCGCGGAGAGGATGGTGCATTCCACTTCTAGGTCTGGCGTACGAGTTGGATTCGGATTCTGCTCGAAATTCGTTTGGAAACGGTTTGGAACTCTCATGGCATGCGCTTGGAGGCGCGTGCCATGATTGCTTTGCGGCCGCTTCTGGAGGCTGGTGAAGCCTTTCCAGGGAGAGGAGAGGGGAGAAGAGGTTGTCATGCCCGGAGCGCATCTGCGCGCCATGCGGGAAGCCGATGCCATCGCAGGGCTAAGGAGGATAGATCGGCTATCGCTGGCGATAGATAGCATCTCGCACGGGTTGCTCGAGCTTGCTTGGTCCACGCGTTGCGTCTGCTGCGAGCTGCCGCATGCGCTCCTATGCAGGGATTGCGAGGAGGCCCTGCCGCGCATTGCCGCGGAGAGCGCATGTCCCAGGTGCGGCGCTCCCTTCGGCGCGGTGGCGTGCACGGAGTGCTGGACTGCCGATGGCCAGGTGCCTAGGCCCTTCGCGAGCGCGAGGTGCGCGCTGGAGTTCAACGATGCATCGGCCAAGCTGATCCTCGCATACAAGGACGGCGGCGAGCGCGCTTTGGCGCCGATACTCGCACGGCTGCTCGTCGAGGCGCTAGAACCCGAGTTGCTAGAGAGCTCGGATCGCCTTGCTTACGTACCGGCTTCGAGCCAAGCGCTGCGGCGCAGGGGCTTCGACCACATGGAACGGATTGCCTGCGAGGTTTCGACCCTTACCAGGTTGGAGCGCGTCGACCTGCTCGCTGCGAACAGCAGGTTCGACCAACGCGAGCTTTCCAGGGAGGAACGCGCCGAGAACATGGCTGAGGCCTTCGAGCTGCTGGAAGGCATAGATGAGCTTCCGCGGCGCGTGCTGCTGATCGACGACGTGTTCACTACAGGCGCAACGCTTACGGCAGCTACGGAGGTCCTGCTCGCCGGCGGTGTCGAGCGCGTCGACGTGGGAGCGATCTGCAGGGTATGGTGATAGCTGGGCGATATTGGAGCCATATGCGCCTGCAAAGGCATCTCCTGGCGCTTTCGACCCCACCGAAGGGAAAAACTGCTAGACTGTTCTGTGCCTCTCCGAGCCTGTGGTTGCGGGCGCAAAGCGCCCTAGTCCATGGCAGACGCGGCCAAAGGGATCCACGTAAGCCATCGCAAGATGGTGAGCACGGCGCGTTCTAGGAGTAAGCCGCACCGTTCGGCGATCTTGGAGCTTCGATTTCCAGGGCAAAGGGCCCAGAAGCAAGCTCCCCGAGCGAGAGGGTGGAAGTGGGCCATGAGCCTGCAAAGCCCCAGTGCGCGAGTGTGGGGTCGAAAACCAGGTCAGTCGGAGAGGCTTTCCCCTTGACATTTGGCGCAACTGCTGTGTTCATCGGATGGAATATCTCGCGGCAGGGCATTTAGTGATAGAGTATTGCTAGGCAAGTATTTTCAAATGTCGCCAAGTCTCGAAAGAGGATTACATGAAGATCGATCGTTTGCTCAAGGCCATTGCCGTTGCAGCTCTGGCGTTTGGCCTATGCTTCGCCATGGCCGGTTGCTCCACCAGCGGCCAGAAGAATGTTGAACTCACACCTACCGTCGATGAATCCGCGCTGATAACCCCCGGGACCCTCACCGTCGGCGTCGACTCCACTTTCGCGCCGTTCGGCGGAGAGTCCAAGGGCAAGCTCGTCGGCGTCGATGTCGACGTCGCTGCGGCGCTCGCCTCCGAGCTCGGGCTCGAGCTTCAGGTGGTCGATGTGGCCGCGCAGGATGTCGATGCCTACCTCGCTGAAGGCAAGGTCGATGTCGTCATGAACATCTCCAACGCTTCGAGCGGATTCGCCAAGGCTGCTCCAGGCAATCCCTACGTCGACAATGCAGCGGCGCTCTTCACCAAGTCCGCCGAGGGTTCGGCCGTAGAGGTCGATCTCAAGAAGCTCGGCAACGCGAAGATCGGAGCGTACAAGGGCAGTGTCGCAGCAACGCTTGCATCCCAGTATTGCGATGCGGAGAACCTGAAGACCTACACCTCGCTCTCCAGCGCGTTCGAGGCGCTTGAGAACGGCGAGGTCGATTACGTCGCCGCCGATGCCGTTGCCGGTGGATACCTCTCCACCTCCTACAACGACATCGTTTACGCAGCTTCGCTCGATACGGTCTCCGACGTCTTCTTCGGCGTAAAGGCCGACAACGCCACCCTGCTCGAGGCGATGAACGGCGCGCTCGCCACCATCCAGAAGAACGGAGTCCTCGAGACTATCCTGATCAAGTGGGTCGGCCACTCCACCACTCCGCATGTCATGCTCAATGCTGGAGACGCCGCTGAAGAGGCCGGAAACTAAGGGCATCAAGCTCTGAACCGGCGCCCGAAGCCATCTGTTTCGGCGCGCCCCGATTTGGATTTCACTGCCTCGCCAGGCAGTTGAAAGTGCAGCAAGAAAGATTTAGGAGGTTGTTATGGATATCAAGATCACCGGTCGCAAGATGACCGTCTCCCAGAAGCTCAAGGATTACATTGTCCAGAAGGTTGAGCAGTCGGTGAAGACCTTCGATATCCCCGCAATGAACGCCGAGGTCGTCCTGCACGCCGAGAAGAACCCTGCAAATCCCTATCCGGCGGTCGTCGAGATCACCCTCTATGCCAAGAAGCATGTCATCAGGACCAAGGAGGCCGGCGAGGACTTCTATTCCGCGGTTGATGTTGCAGCCGCCAAGGTCGAGCGCCAGCTGCGCAAGTACAAGACCAAGGTCATCGACAGGAAGAAGGGCAGCGAGAAGATCGCCGACAAGATCGAGAAGACCGAGTCGATGGAGGATATCGCACTCGATATCCAGAGGAACGAGGATGTCGTCAGGGTCAAGGAACTCGAGCTCCAGCCGATGTCTCTTGAGAGCGCGCTGGTCCAGATCGACCTGCTCGAGCACGACTTCTTCATCTTCGTCGACCAGATGACCGACGAGATCAACGTCCTCTATCGTCGTCACGAGGGCGGCTACGGACTCATCAAGGCTATTCGCTAGCCCAAGAATAGCCCCTTGGGCGCAACATAGCACCGAATTCGCATGGCACGGCAGACGTCGTGCCATGTTGCTTCTCCAACCACTTGCATCGACGAGCGCAATTTGCGCGGATATTTCCACGCTTGCGTGATACAATATCTCCAAAGCCGCTCGAAACACACTCTAAATGCACCCAACAGCCGGCTTAGAAGGAACCACGTATGGGCTCTGCTGCACGCAGAATTCCAAATTCCCAGAGAGGCAATTCGCGCGAAGCCTATTCTTCGCGTTCTCGCGCTGCGTCTTCCAAGCGCGTGACCAGCCGCGTCTCCGGTTCCTCTGTCGAGCGCTCCGTGCAGTCCAGAAGGGCTTCTACCGTCCGCACCTCCGATTCGCGCGTTTCGTTCAAGGTCTACGAAGGCAAGTCCTCCGCAGAGACCAGGACTCGCGCGCGCTCCGTCGAGCCGAAAGAACGCACTCGCTCCGAAGCTCGAGGCGCCTCCTCGAAGCCGAGGCGCGAGCAGAGCCGTGCAGTTGCCAAGCGCAGTCCAAAGCGCAGCGCCGCGCACGTCAACGCAAAGGCGAAGTCGAGCGCCAAGCTCTCCAAGAATGCCAAGCCGAAGGACAAGGGCTCTATCCTCGGCGCGATTCTCATCGTTCCTGCAGCAATCGCCAGCCTCTTCAAGAAGGGTTCGACCAGCGCATCCCATCCCATGATCGGATCACGCAAGCGATTCGCAAGCATGTCTCCCGCCAAGCTCACCGCTATCGGAGTGCTGCTCGTTCTCGCGCTTGGCGTGGCGCTCGTCTACCCAGCGGGCAAGAACTACTACGTTGCCGTTAGAACCTACGATCGCTCGCAGGCCGAGCTCTCCGCCATCAGCGACCGAAACGCGCAGCTGCAGGATCGCATCAACACCCTCAAGACCAAGGCGGGCATGGAGGATTACGTGCGCGCGCAGTACGGCTGGACCAAGAACAAGGAGAACGCGGTTCGCGTTACCGGCCTGCCAGCCTCCACCAACACATTCGAACTGCCTGCTAACGTCCCATCTGGTTCCGTTGTGGCCGAGGACAGCTTCTGGAACGATGTGCTCGATGCGATCTTCTTCGTGAAGGATGACGTACCGACCGCCTCGGATACCACGCTGACCAACTCCACACGCAAGCTGACGGCCGCCGACGAGGTCGCTGAGAGCGACCAGACCGAGGAGGCCGCTTCCGAGGGCTCCGCAGATGAGCAGCCCGCAGCCTAAGGGCAACAACGCAATCAACATTCAGCCAAAGGCAGTGCGCCGAGCGGTCATAGACCTCGGCACCGTTTCCGCGCGTCTGATGATCGCCGATACCAACCAGCTGCGCGCGATGCCGCTGCTCAAGAAGACGACGATCACCCAGCTCGGCAAGAACCTGACCCGAACAGGGCGCTTGAGCGCTGAGTCGCTCGAGGCCACCGCCGCGGCCATCGATTCGTTCATCGAGATCATGGCGCGCTACGGGCTGAGCCCTTCGGAAAGCCGGGGGCAGATCGTAGCGATAGCCACCTCCGCCTCGCGCGATGCATCCAATAGCGACGAGCTCGAGGCGATTCTGGAAAGCCGCGAGATTCCACTGCGGATCATCAGCGGGCAAACCGAAGCGCGCCTGTCGTTCGCGGGCGCTTCATGCGGCCTAGACGATGAGAGCCTGCTCGTCTTCGATATCGGAGGCGGATCGACCGAGGTTGTCGTCGGAGCGCCGTACAGGATGGGGGAGAGTCCCGCGGACTTTCCACTGCGCAGCATATCGTTCGATGTGGGCTGTCGCCGGATGACCGACATCTTCTTCTCCGGCGAGAGGCAGAGCGCCGATGAGCTCGAGCGCGCGAAAGCTTGGGCTCGCGAGCAGTTCGAAACCTTCTTCGAGCCAGGGGAGAGGCGCCCCGAGCATCTCGTTGGCGTCGCTGGCACCGTGACATCGATCGTCTCTATGGCACAGCGCATGATCGAGTACGACCCTTCGCGCGTAGACGGCGCCACGGTCGATCGAGCTACCGCAGAGCGCTTGCTTTCTGAGCTCTCCGGCATGACGCAAAGCGAGCGCGAGCACTTCGTCGGACTGCAGCCCAAGCGAGCGGGAGTCATCGTCGCGGGCATTGCGATCCTCATCGCGCTCTTCGACGCATTCGGCGCCGATAGCTGCACGGCAAGCGAGCAGGACAACCTGCTTGGCACGATGCTTCTCTGGCCGTTATAGTCATTGAAACGCAGGTCCATTGCGGTATCATCACCGAGTGACCTGATTAGGGGGCGTGGCGAAATTGGCAAACGCAGCGGACTTAAAATCCGCCATCTTCGGATTTGTGGGTTCGAGTCCCACCGCCCCTACCAAATCCCTTTGAAATCCTTGAGTCGATGGCTCGCCCAGAGACCTCTTCCAGGCTCTCTAGAGTCCATTGCCGCTCGCCTGAACATCTTTGTGTTGATTTCGTAGAACCCTTGACCCTGTTCTCAAGGTTGTATTACTGTATTAATACGGTTAATACAGATAGGTTGCAGCGGCGGCTTGCACCTCCAATCTGATCGACCGATGCGCATGAAGGCAACTGCTACCGATGGAAAGGAGGTTTTGAGGATGATAGAGATCAACCACAGGGATCCCCGGCCTCTCTACGAGCAGATCCAGGACAAGTTCCGCAAGATGATCATCTCGGGCGCGCTCAGCCCCGACACCAAGCTGCCGTCGGTGCGCGAGCTCGCATCGAGCCTGGCGATCAATCCGAACACGATCCAGCGCGCGTACAAGGAGCTCGAATCGCAGGGCTTCATCTACTCGATGGCGGGGAAGGGCAACTTCGTCGCCAGCCGCGATGAGGTCGACCCGGCGATCAAGGATGGGCTCCTCGCGAAGTTCGATGAGCTGGTTTCGGATCTGGCAGGATTCGGGATAACTCCTCAAGACC
>JAFWGD010000143.1 GCA_017515355.1 Coriobacteriales bacterium | reverse complement strand
GCTCCCCTGCCACGCTGACCGTCAAGGGCCAGCGCGCCACGGCTGAGATCGAGTGGAGCAGCGACAGCTACGACTACATGGTCGTCGGCGGCTACAGGTTCTCCAAGACCAACACCGAAGGCAACTCGAAGTTCGAGATCCCAGTGCTCTGCTACGACAAGCCGATGGATGTCATCGGAGACACCACGAAGATGAGCACGCCGCATGAGATCGACTACACCCTCACCTTCAAGAAGGACACCGCAAAGGCAGCCGGCTCGATTGGCGGCGCGATGCTGTGGATCATCATCGGCATCGTTGTCATTGCGGCCATCGTCATCGCAGCGCTTCTCGTCAGGAAGAGCCGCAAGAAGAAGGCTAGCGACCTTCCGGCACCTGTTGTCGAGGAAGCAACCGAGAAGGTCGAAGAGATTGCCGAGGCAGCCGACGATGCTGTCAGCGAGATGGCCGACGAGGCCGCTGAAGCTGCTGGTGGCGTAGTTGCCGAGGCCGAAGAGGCCGTCGAAGAGGCTGCCGAGCTCGCAGAGGACGCGGCAGACGCCATTGAGGAGAACTAGGCGATGGCAAAGGTTATCACCAAGGCCATGAGGCACGTTGCCGCTGCGATGGCGTGCATCGCGCTCTCCGCCTTCGCGCTGGCTGGATGCTCTGGCGATAAGGGCATCTCCCCCGAGAACGTCAGCTCTGAGCTGACGTACGACCACAGCATGGAGCTCAAATACGCCAAGCTGTTCTCCGTCGACTACTACAACGACGGCTACAAGCTGATCACGCTCGATGACGAAGGCGCCTATCTCGTCGTTCCCGAAGGCGCGGCCATCCCAAGCGACCTCTCGCCCGAGGTCGTCGTGCTGCAGCAGCCGCTCGACCAGATCTACCTCGTCGCATCCTCCGCATTCGACATGTTCAAGGCGATCGACGGCATCGACACGATCCACCTCTCCGGCACCAAGGCCAACTCCTGGCACATCAAAGAGGCGGTAGACGCGATGAACTCCGGGAAGATCCTCTACGCGGGCAAGTACAACATCCCCGACTACGAGCTGATCCTCTCCGAAGGCTGCGACCTCGCAATCGAATCGACGATGATCTACCACACCCCCGACGTCAAGGAGGCGATCGAGGGCTATGGGATCCCGGTCTTCGTCGACATGTCGAGCTACGAGGACGAGCCCCTCGGCCGCTCCGAGTGGGTCAAGGTCTACGGCGCGATGCTGAACAAGGAAGCCGAGGCAGAGGCTGCATTCGATGAGCAGGAGGCCATGTTCGACGCAGTGGCCGACGAGGTCGCTGGAACCAGCACGGGCAAGACCGTCGCCTTCTTCTACATCACGACGAGCGGCGAGGTCAACGTGCGCAAGTCAACGGACTACGTGCCGAAGATGATCGCCCTTGCCGGCGGAGAGTACGCCTTCTCCGACCTCGATGGCGACCCCGACAGCAGGACGAGCAGCGTCACGATGCAGATGGAGGACTTCTACAACACCGCGAAGGACTGCGACATCCTGATCTACAACTCGACGATCACCGGCGAGGTCGATTCGATCGACGAGCTGCTCGGCCTGAGCAGCTTCATGGGCGAATTCACCGCGGTATCGACGGGAAATGTCTGGTGCACCTCGCAGAACATGTACCAGGAGTCGATGCAGCTCGGCTACTTCGTCAAGGACCTCCACACGATCCTCGTCAACCCCGACGCCTCCGACAGCGAGCTCGTCTATCTGCGGAAGCTGCACTAGCGGAAGAAGGGCAGGCTGCACGTTGCGCGAACCGCCCTCCTAGCCCACACATTCGCCTCTAAGGCACGAAAAGGGTGGCACCCGATTAAGGATGCCACCCTTTCATTTCAGCCGCTGAGCGCGATCTCAGCGCCTTGTCGTCCCTTTAATGAGCCGCTACTTGCAGATGTAGGGGCCGGGAACGAACAGCACTTGGTTGGGCTTCTTGTCCATCTCGACGATGAGCTCGTCGATCGGTCCGAACTTCATGACGCCAGCGAGGCAGTGATGGACGCAGGTGGGAAGCTTGCCCTTGGCCTGACGGTCTGCGCAAAGGTCGCACAGCGAAGTCGGGGTCGGGATCTTGTTCCAGTTCATCGTCTTCTCGTCGATCTCCCAAGGACCCTCGTCAAGGACCCTGATGCCCCACTTGCCAACGCCGAAGCCATGCTCCTGCTTGCAAGCGATCTCGCAGGATTGGCAACCAGAGCAGAACTCGTAATCGATCAAAAGGCCGTTTCTCATTGCTAATCCTCCTTACTTGTTCAGCTTCTCGATCTTGCAGATGATGCACTTGAAGGGTGCGCCGAAGCCGAGCTTGCCGACGAACTTATGTGGCATGAGGTTGTTGATGTTGCAGCGCCAGACTCCGTAGAGATGCGGCTCTTCAGCATCCTCCTCCGGGAACCAGAAGCCGTGCTGGGCGTTTGCGAGGCCCTGCCTGACGACCGGGGTGACCTTTGCCTTGAGCTCGCATCTGCCGAACTCGTTCTCGACGTTGACCCACTCGCCATCGATGATGCCGAGCTTCTCGGCATCCTTCGGGTTGATCTCGATCCACGGATCGGGGTTGAGCTCGCGCAGCAGCGGAATCTGCTTGCCCTCGGAATGGAAGTACGCATAGACGCGGGAACCGGTGGTGAGGACGAACGGGTACTCCTCCATCAGCTCCGGAGTGGAGATCGGCGAACGCTGCGGCTCCTCATAGTAGGGCAGCGGATCATCGCCCCAAGCCTCGAGCATCGTAGAGTACAGCTCGATACGACCGGTCGGGGTGTTGAAGCCAGGGGTGCCATCGAAACGCAACATGCCCTTGGCATACTTTTCGTATTCGTAATCTACATGGTAGCTGCCATGGTCGAACAAGTCCTGCATCGTCAGCTTGCGCCCATCGGGGGTCTTCAGCGTGCACAGCTTCTGGTCGTCGATGT
>JAFWGD010000142.1 GCA_017515355.1 Coriobacteriales bacterium | reverse complement strand
GCCTTCGGCGGAAGGGTGATCGGCAAAGGGGAGCCCAAGTACATCAACACCTCGAACTGTCCGCTGTTCTCCAAGCGCGAGAACCTCTACGGCATCGATGCTGCTAAGTCATCGATCGTCAGTCGCGGAACCGCAATCGTGGTCGAGGGCTATACCGACGTCATCGCGATGCACGAGGCGGGATTCACCAACACGGTCGCAACTCTCGGCACAGCGCTTACGCCACAGCACATCAAGGTGCTCAACCGCTTCGCCAACAAGGTGATCTACCTCTTCGACGGCGATGCGGCTGGCCAGAAGGCCGCCGAGCGTGCAGGCGACCTAATCACCCCCGAGATAACTCCCGAATCAGGCGCAAGGCAAGTTGCGCTATTCGTTGCGGTCATTCCAGGGGACATGGACCCAGCCGAGTACATTGCAGAGCACGGCGAGGAGGGGATGCAAGGCGTCCTCGACAGCGCTACTGCGCTGCTGAGGTTCGTGATCGACAAGAAGCTAGCCGAGCACGATCTCTCCACCCCTGAGCTGCGCTCGCAGGCTCTTCCGAAGATCTTGGCAATTCTCGCTCCCATCAAGGATTCGATACTGGCCGACGAGTATCTCAACTACCTTGCCGATGTGTTCAAGCTCGACTTCCAACGCATGCGCAAGACGCTTGACTCGCTCAAGGCCGATCGTCCGGTGCGCAACTACGACGATGACAATCCTGCCTATGGACAGTGGTCTCAGGTTGAGGCTGCGCCCGATTCCGAGCCCGCGGCTCCGCGCTTCACGGTGCCTGCAGATGGAGTGGGGAAGTGGGAGGTCCAGCTTGCGTGCCTCTACGTCTTCTGTCCGGCTGTACGCGCCACCATTGCGCAGGGAATCGAGGAGATGGGATGGTCGAGCGAGCTCTTCTCCGCTATCGCCGAAGTTGCCGATTCCTGCGGGATTGCCGCCGAACCTACGAAGATCATTTCGAGGTGCTTGGCCGACTATCCCGAGGCCGAGGCCGTCTTCAGCGACTATGTGCCCGGCTCCTATGACGATGAGGAGGCACAGCAGCTCGCCGAGCTCATGTTGAAAGAGCGCAAGCGCGCATCGCTGTCGGACCGTATCGCCTCGATCAACAGCAGGCTGAAGTATTCGCAGGGGCTAAGCGAGCAAGAGAGCGACATGCTCTTCGCTGAGGTTGCGAGCTTGCAACAGGAGCTCTCGGAGCTGCGCAAGTAGGCTGCAGCCGATCCATCGGGCAACCTTCCAATCATCTGCATCTTGGATATCGGCGCCTTGCAGCGGCACAACGCTGCCTCAATGCTGCATTTCAAGGAAATGGTTGCATTTCTTGTGATAATGCATTAATAATATAGGTTCGAATAAAATGCATTCCTTCTAAACGAGAGGAACAACGTGGCTGAAAACGAAGCGATCATTCTCCCGCCTGAAATCGAAATGTACGAGAGAGAGCTGACGATCTCCAAGCAAGCAGGTCTTGACCGTGGCTATCTTACTTACGACGAGCTCAAGGGGATATTCAGTTCAGCAGAGCTTGAAGAGGCTCAGATCAAATCGATCGTCGATTTCCTCGCTACGCAGGGAGTTAGGGTTTCCGACGAGGATCCAGACGATCAGGATCCCGATGATGCCGAGGTTCCGGAGGTCAATCTCGACGAGCTGCTCATCGAGGACGATGCAGACGACGTTGTGAGCGAGTCCGTCGAAGACGTCGTCGATAGCATCCCCGAGTCCGAACTCAATGTTGCCGACGTCGACACCATCCTTCCGAAGATCACTGCCGCTAAGTCCAAGCGCGGTGCCCGCCGCATGGCCAACGACCCGAATATCGCGATGCTCACCGGCGATCCGGTCCGCATGTACCTCAAGGAGATAGGAAGGGTTCCGCTGCTTTCCGCCGCGGAGGAGATCGACCTCGCCATGAAGATCGAGAAGGGGCTCGAGGCAACCAAGGCCATCGAGGATGCCATCGACGAGGGTATCGAGCTGCCTGTGCGCGAGCGCAACCATCTCGCCAAGGTTGAGCAAGTGGGCCTCAACGCCAAGCAAGATCTCATCGAGGCCAACCTCAGG
>JAFWGD010000141.1 GCA_017515355.1 Coriobacteriales bacterium | reverse complement strand
CGATGCGCTGCTGGAGATCCTCATAGCCCTCCCAGTTGGCGGCAAGGGCATCGTAGAGCTCCTTCGGGGTGGCGCCGAGGCGGCCGTCGAATGCCATCTTGATCGTGATGAGCGAGTCGGCGATGTTGCCGATGCCGCAGCCGGTCATGCCGGTCGAGTTGTACTTGGCTCCACCGTGCTCGACGTCCATGCCCTTCTCCATGCAGCCGTCCATCGTCGCCGAGGTGGCGACGTTCGGGAAGTGCAGCGCGTAGACGAGCTCGTAGAAGTTGCATTCCGTCACCTGCCAGTCGAGATAGTAGTGCAGCTGCTCGACGAATGCCTTCTGGAACGACTCGAAGCTCTCGTGCTCGTAGAGGTATCCGGTCTTCGGGCCACGGTCGTAGCCGGTGGTGGGGTTGCAGCCGTTGTTGATGGCGGTGACCATGCAGCCGACGAGGTTGAACATCGACTCGGTGCCGGTGCCTCCGCATGCGCAGCACTCCATGCCTCCGACGGTGGGCTCGACGCAGCCGATGATGCAGTAGCAGCGAGCGTCCTCGAGGGAGACTCCACGGCGCATGAGGGCCGGAATGATGCAGTCGTCGGATTCGATGGTCGGAACGCCGCCGTTGATCTTGGAGGCCTCGATGGCAACCTGCCAGACCTCATCCGGGGTGCCCTTGTGGACGCGGACGGAAGCCGAGGGATCGGCCAGCGCGAGACGTCCGCAACACTGCAGGAACGCCAGCGTCAGCGGATTGGTGACATCCTCGCCAGCGGCGTTGACGCCACCGACGGTGTAGTGCTGTCCATTGGTGAAGTAAGCATGCTCGACATCTGGGCGCGTGGAGAGCTTGGAGAGCATGTCGTTGCCGCCCATGGACATGACGGCGATGTTGTCCTGGAGCTTGAGGATGAAGGCGTCGGCGAGGGTCTGGAGCTCCTCGACGGTCATCGTTCCGGCCTCGAGCTCCTCCTTGGCGAACCAGCCGGCGTACTGGTCGATGCGACCGAGGGTCAGGCCGTGCTGGATTCCGTCGACGATGAGCATCATCTCATAGAGCTCGACTGCCTGGAGGGCCTCCCAGGTGTTGCGACAGGGGTTCTCCATGATCCACTCGAGGCTATCGGCCATCTTGAGGAACTCTTCCTTGCGCTCCGGAACCTTCTCGGCCATGACGCGGCACTCCGCACCATAGCGCTTGGAAAGGGTAATCGCGGCATCGCAGACGATTGCAGTCGAGCGATAGAAGTTGTACTTGGCGGCATCGTTGCCGAAGGTCTTGCCGAGAAGGCCTGCCATCCTCTCCTCGCATTCCTTCTTGATTGCTCCGAAGCCCTTGGAAATAACCTTCTGGAAGTTCGGGGAAACATGGCCCTGCGGCATGAAGGAGAGCTTGTCGCGGCGCATCCACATGTCGTCGCAGCCGTCGTCGTAGCAGTAGTAGCGCATCTCCGGCGGAACGCAAGCCTCGACGCGGGCCTGGATGCTCTTGTCCAGCCAGTACTCGGAGGCCTCGGCGAAGATCTCGCGATCCTCGTCGGTCATCCTCGCGAAGCAGCCGGGGGTCTGCCATGCCTTGACGAACATCTCGTCATCGCCGTGCGTGGCATCGTACATCCAACCCGAGCCCCACTCCATGAAGCACATGAGCGAACGATAGGTCTTGCCGAGGTTTCCTACGAAGATGTCGTCCTCTTCGACGCGGATCGTCTTCTTCGAGGCCCACTCGAGCAGGCAGTGCGCGCGCTTGAGATCCGTCGGCTCCGCCTCGTGCGCCTTGTAGTAATCGGTGTAGATCTTGGTGCGCTCGGCATCCATGTACACGTTACCCTTGTTGGCGTTCAGACGACGGTTGAGGAGCCCCTGGGTCTTCTCGCTGATTGGTGCAAACTGGAACATAGTCTTCTCACCTCTTATAGTCGACTGTTTACTTATTTGCCATCAAATATGGCATAATCCGTCAACATGAAAGTTACCTTAAATGTCAATTCTGAACAAGTCGCAATGCCAATTCTTCACAATACCCTTCAGATATGAAAAGTATGATTGAAACGCGGGTCGCATAAGAGTCCGATGCACTCGCTTGTCAGATAGCAGCTTGCAAGCAAACTATCTGCATTTCCAATGAAACTTGATAAGATTTTTAAGAATGGATTTGCTGCCATGGCTTAGCAGTTGGCAGGACACGAAGCAGGCGGACTGCGGAGACGTTCAGCAGCGTCATCGCATCCAAGTGAAGGTTCGATTTCCTTACAGCGTGCTAGCAGCGCATTCCATGAAACGCTGAACTATCATGAGGACGGAACCATCATGCTGTTCGTGTTGACAGGCGATGTTAAGACAGGCAAAACCCGCTGGCTGCAAGAACTTGTGGAAGCTTTG
>JAFWGD010000140.1 GCA_017515355.1 Coriobacteriales bacterium | reverse complement strand
GGTCGAGCTTCTGCGCTGCAACCTTCAACCCGCGCGCCTTGAGCAGACGCCCGAGGGATGCGGCGGTTATGCCCTTGCCCAATCCGGAAACAACTCCGCCTGTGACGAACACGTACTTGGCCATCGCCGCTCCTCCCTACTCCCACTCCACCGTTGCCGGAGGCTTGCTCGTAATGTCGTATACCACCCTGCTGATGCCCTTGACCTCGCTCGTAATCCTGTTGGAGGCCCTCTCCAACACGTCGTAAGGAATCCTCGCCCAATCGGCGGTCATGAAATCGTCGGTAGTGATGGCGCGCAGCGCCACCGTGTAACCGTAGGTGCGCGCATCCCCCATCACGCCAACGGTCCTGGTGTCGGTCAGGATTGCGAAGAACTGGGCTGGGCGATCCTCCAAATCGGCGTTGCCGATCTCCTCGCGAAAGATCGCGTCGACCTCGCGCAGCAGATTCGCCTTCTCCGGGGTCACCTCGCCGATGATGCGTATCGCGAGGCCGGGACCTGGGAAAGGCTACCTCCATACCAGCTCGCCGGGAATCCCGAGCTCGAGCCCAACGCGACGCACCTCGTCCTTGAAGAGATCTCGCAGCGGCTCGACCAGCGCCTCGAAGTCGATGACGTCAGGAAGGCCGCCCACATTGTGGTGACTCTTGATCGTGGAGGCATCCCCGGCACCGCTCTCGATGACATCGGGGTAGATCGTCCCCTGAACGAGCGCATGCACATGGCCGATCTCCTTGGCCTGCGCCTCGAATTCGCGGATGAACTCCTCGCCGATGATCTTGCGCTTGCTTTCCGGCTCGGTTACGCCCGCTAGACGTCCGAAGAAGCGCTCTTGCGCGTTCACGCGTATCAGGTTCATATCGAAGCGCTCGCGGAAGACGCGCTCGACGATGTCCCCCTCGTCCTTTCGCATCAGCCCGTGATCGATGAAGACGCAGATTAGGTTTTCCCCCACCGCCTTGTGCATCAACACCGCGGCTACTGTCGAATCAACCCCTCCAGAGAGCGCGCAGAGCACCTTCTTGCCCTCAAGCTCGCTTCGATAGCGCTCTACCGATCGCTCAATGAAGCCGCCCATGCTCCAAGTGCCAGAGCAGCCGCAGATTCCGTAGAGGAAGTTGTGCAGCAGCTGCCCACCGAACTCCGTGTGCGTGACCTCGGGATGGAACTGAACGCCGTAAATGTTGCGCGCCTCGTCGGCGAAGGCGGCCGATGGGCAATGCGCCGTGGTTGCGATCGCGTTGAAACCATCGGGAAGCTCGCTGACATAGTCGGTGTGGCTCATCCACCAGATGCTGCGCTGAGGAATCTTCTCCAACAACGGGCTTTCAGCGGAATCGTTGCAGACGAGCTCGACCTTGCCGTATTCGCTGATGGCGCCCGCCGAACAGACGACCCCCTTCCCCATCCATGCGATGAGCTGGCAACCGTAGCAGATGCCTAGCACTGGAATCCCCAGGTCGAGCAGTTCGGGAGAGAAATGCGGCGAGCTCTCGTCGTAGACGCTGTTCGGCCCGCCCGTGAGGATGATGCCCTTGTAGCCCGAGGCCACTATCTGCTCGGGGGTTATGCTTCTGAAGGAGACTATCTCTGCGTAGACCTGCCGATCTCGGACCCTGCGTGCTATGAGCTGGTTGTACTGACCTCCGAAATCCAGGACCAGGATCTTCTCCATCAGCTACCTCCAGTGCGATTCGCAAGCAATAAAAAAGGGCAACGAAGTCTATGAAGCCGTTGGCTTCGAAGACATCATTGCCTTATCTGGATTCGACTGTACGACTCGCCTTGGAGCTTGTCAATCGAATTAACAAGAATGTGATATAGCTTGCCGAAGAGCGCTGCCTCACCACACCTAACACGAATTAGTGGTTAAATCATGTTGCGTGCCATTGTTTGTGGATAAGCACGAAAGATGCTGCCACGGCGCCTTGCCGTTTCGGCGAGGCAAGGCGGCACATACGGTTTCAAGCAGAAAGAGCAAGCTATGGAATACTCGATCGATGAGGTAATGCAATTCGTACAGGAAGAGGACGTCAAGTTCATTCGACTCGCATTCTGCGACGTTTTCGGAAAGCAGAAGAACATCTCGATTGTCCCGCAGCAGTTGCGAAGGGCATTCGAGCACGGGATAGCGATAGACGCTTCCGCAATCGCCGGATTTGGTGGAGAAGTGCGCTCCGATCTCTTCCTCAAGCCCGATCCCAACACCCTTGCGATTCTCCCATGGCGTCCCGAGCATGGGCGCGTGGTCAGGATGTTCTGCTCGATAGCGAACCCGGATGGAAGCCGATTTGCCTGCGATACGCGAACGATTCTCAAGGATGCGATTAACTCCGCCAAGGAAGCTGGCTACGAGTTCAGCTTCGGCGCCGAGATGGAGTTCTACCTATTCAAACTCGACGAGAACGGCGAGCCTACGGACATCCCGCACGACCGCGCTCGCTACATGGACATCGCCCCCGATGACAAAGGTGAGAATGTGCGAAGGGAGATCTGCCTGTCGCTCGAGATGATGGGTATCGAGCCTGAAAGCTCGCACCATGAGGAGGGGCCTGGCCAAAACGAAATCGCGATCAGATACTCCGATCCGCTTTCCGCTGCAGACGGCATCGTCACCTTCATTGCAGCAGCCAAGACCATCGCACACCGCAACGGACTCTGCGCAAGATTCGACCCGAAGCCGCTGCCCTACGCCCCTGGCAATGGCATGCACATCAACATGTCCATTCACCCAATCGACGACGCCGGCGATCCGATGCCCAGCGCGATTGCGGGAATCCTCGCCAAGGCGCGCGAACTCGCCCGCTTCATGAATCCATCGCAGGAGTCTTACCAGCGCCTCGGAAGCACAAAGGCCCCCCATCTCATCTCCTGGTCGAAGGAGAATCGTTCCCAACTCATCAGAATCCCCGCCGCCAGCGGCGAGTTCTCTCGCTTGGAGCTGAGATCTCCAGACCCCGGAGCGAACCCCTACCTCGCGATGGCGCTGCTGATCTATGCCGCGCTTGACGGGATCGCAGTTGGCGCGGAGCTTCCTCCCGCGGCCGACTTCGACTCCTACTCCGCCACAGTCGAGCAGCTCTCAAGCTACGACACCCTTCCAGGCTCGCTCAGCGAAGCAGTCGATGAGGCGCTGAGCAGCGAATTCATCGCAAAGCACCTGCCCTTGATGCTGTTGGAGAGCTATTCTTCATGACCCCTATCGACCGCTTGATACGTTCCTCGGCATTCGAATACCACGCGTACAGCACTCTGGTCCTCTCCTCCTCAGGAAAGACCAGGGAAACCCTCCGCGCGCTTCTCTCAAGCGGCCCCTTCGACCCCATCGCCGTTGTCGACAACATCGCCAAGGCCAAGAGAGCGGTGCTCGACAACCCCTACGACCTCATAATCGTCGACACTCCCCTCTCCGACGGATTCGGCGACAGATTCGCCATCGATTTGTGCAACGACAGCCATAGCGCATGTCTGCTCCTGGCGAGATCGGAGCACTACGAGGATGTCTATGCCAAGGTTGTGCATCACGGGGTATTCACGATGCAGAAGCCGATCTCATCGGTCGCGATCGTCAGCGCTATGGAGTGGATGATCGCCTCGCGCGAACGTCTGCGCAAATTGGAGAAGAAAGCGGTATCGGTCGAGGAGAAGATGGAGGAAATCCGCCTGGTCAACCGCGCAAAGAGGCTGCTCATCGACAACTTGAAGATGACCGAGAGCGATGCGCACCGTTACATCGAAAAGCAAGCGATGAACCAATGCGTTTCCAAGCGTGAGATCGCTCAGGGCATCCTGCGCACCTACCATCAATAGCGAGCGGGCACATCCCCTAACCCAGCAGAGCGAGCAGCCGCGAAGCCGCCAACATGGTGTCCTCGGGCGAACCGAAGCTCGAGAATCTGAAGTACCCTTCGCCACAGGGCCCGAAGCCCACGCCCGGCGTCCCAACTATGTTGGCCTTCTCGAGCAGGAAGTCGAAGAACTCCCAACTCCCCATTCCACCAGGGCATTCGAGCCAGATATACGGCGCGTTGCGCCCGCCCGTATACCATATGCCAAGCTTGTCCAACGCGCCCATGAGCACCGCCGCATTGCCCTTGTAAATGTCGATGTTGGCTTTGACCTGCGCCTGGCCCTCAGACGTGAATACCGCTTCTGCGGCGCGCTGCGTGATGTACGAAACACCGTTGGTTCTGGTGGTCCTGTTGCGAACCCACATCGCGTTGAGACCCATGCCGTCGCGCTCGAGCTGCTTGGGAATCACGGTGTACCCGCAGCGCGTACCAGTGAATCCAGCGGTCTTGGAAAGCGAGCAGATCTC
>JAFWGD010000012.1 GCA_017515355.1 Coriobacteriales bacterium | reverse complement strand
TACGTCACGCCATACATCGCGATCGTGACGAACATCGAGGAGGATCATCTCGACCACTACGGCAACCTCGATGCCATCAAGTCCGCCTTCGCCGATTTTCTCGGCGCCATCCCCGCCGATGGGCTGGCTATCGTCTGCGCAGATTGCGAGGGGCTAGTCGAGCTCGCCAAGGGCGCCGCCAAGTGCGACGTGGTCTCCTACGGCTTCGGCAGCGACGCCGACATCAAGGTCACCGCCAACGACGACGGCTCCTGCATCGCCGGATTCAAGAGCGGGCAGGCCAAGATCAAGCTCGGCTCGAACCCTGGCACCCACAACATGCTCAATGCGACGGCGGCAGTCATAGCGCTCGAGAAGATGGGGTACACCAGCGAGAAGGCGGCAGAGGCCGTCAGCGCATTCTCTGGCGTCAGGCGCAGGTTCGACCTCGTTGGCAAGTGCAATGGCATCACCGTCATCGACGATTACGGCCACCACCCAACCGAGATCCGCGCGACCCTCAAGGCCGCATCGAGCATGGGATTCAATCGCACCATCGTGCTCTTCCAGCCGCACCGCTACTCGCGCACCCAAGCGCTCGCCGATCAGTTCGCGACCGCCTTCGATGATGCGGATTACGTCGCGGTGATGGATGTCTACTCCGCAGGCGAGGCTCCGATTCCGGGCATCACCGGCAAGACTATCGTCGATGCGGTCAAGTCGCACGACCCCGCCAAGAGCATCGATTGGTTCGAGGGCAGGGCCGATGTCGTCGATCGCATCGTCGCGATCCTTCAGCCCGGCGACCTCATCTTCACGATGGGCGCCGGCGACATCACGGCAATCGGGCCGCAGATCCTCGAGGCTCTCGAAAGTCCGGAGTACACCACTGATACGTCGCACATCTTGAAGAATCCAACCGGATTTCAGATCCGCGAGCCTCTCGAAGGGGCGGAAGAGTAGAGCATGTCATCTTTCGACGCATACATTGCCCTCAGGAGGGGAGGAGCCGGTCGCGTCCTCGCGCATGAGCGCATGGCGAGGCACACGACGTTTCGCATCGGTGGAGAGGCCACGGCATTCGTCGAATGCGACACGTTCGAGCAGCTCACTGCCGCAATCACTATCTGCGAGGAGCAGGAGAGCGACTGGACGATCGTCGGCAAGGGGAGCAACCTGCTGATCAGCGATCGCGGCTACGACGGAATCATCCTCACGCTCGGCAAGGAGTTCAAGCAGACCTCTAGAACCACTCCCGAGACGGTTACGTGCGGAGCGGGAGCAAGTTTGGCGATGCTCGTCCAGGAGGCCTTCAACATCGGTCTTTCCGGCTTCGAGTTCGCCGTAGGGATCCCGGGCTCGCTCGGCGGCGCGATCTTCATGAACGCGGGAACCAAGGAGGCCACGATCGGCCAAGTTGTCAAATCGGTGGTCGTCTACAAGCCGGGAGCCGGTCTTCGCCGCTACTATGGCGCGGATCTCCCTTGGATCTACAGATATTCCGGCATTCCGGCCGATGAGGTGATCCTCGAGGCCGAGATAGCCGTCAAGGAGGAGCCCAAGCCCTACATTCAGGCTAAGATGGAAGGGAGCCTCAATCGCAGGAGGAAGTCCCAGCCGATAAACCTTCCGAGTGCGGGGAGCATCTTCCGCAATCCCGTCGGCGCGTCTGCCGGCAGGCTGATCGAGGATGCGGGCTTCAAGGGATACAAGATCGGAGGCGCGGTCGTCTCCGAGAAGCACGCCAACTTCATCGTCAACGAAGGCGGCGCGACAGCCGCGGACGTGCTGATGCTTATGAGAGCCATTCGAAAGCGCGTAAAGGAGATCTATGGCATCGAACTCCAACCGGAGATCAAGCTCCTCGGGTTCTAAGGGCAAGGCCTCCTCGCGCGCAGCCAGCAGATCGATGCGCAAGGAGCCCAAGCTCGAAGTGCACCAAGGAGGTCTCAGCAGGCAAACTGCCCGATCCGAGAAGTCCGCGCGCCGCTCGTCCAAGAGGGATTCCGGAGGCGGAAGGCGTTTTCACATTCCCAAGAAGGTCAAGGTCCTCGCGATAGTCCTGATAGTGCTCGCCGTTGCTCTCGGCGGCGCCTACGCAGCTCTCTACAATGCGCCCATCTTCAGGATCAAGTCGATCGAGGTCGAGGGTGCGGAGAGGCTCTCCAACGAGTACCTCTCGCAGCTGCTCGACGTCTCAGAGGGCTCTACGCTGCTAAACGTCAGCACGACCGACCTAACCAATCGCCTCAACGAGAATCCTTGGATGAAGTCGGTTTCGGTGCGCAGGCACTTCCCGGATACCATCGTGCTCAAGGTCGAGGAATCCTATCCTTGCGCGGTTGTGCGCATCGAGCCCGACACGGCGCTTGGCGCCATCGAGTACTGGCTGATCGATGAGAACGGCACTTGGATGAGCAAGGTCGCCTCGACCGGTGTCGACGCTGCGCGCAAGCTCGTCATCAACTCGACCGATGCAACCGGAAGCGTCGAGAAGCTCGGGAAGAACAGCGTCGATGCCATCGCCAAGCTCAAGAAGGACATCGAGGAGGCGCCGGCCAAGGCCGCAGATGGCGAGGGAAGCGGAATCAACGACAGCACCGCCATCGACAACGACGTTGCAGATGCCTCAGCGAAGACAGAGGAACCGAAGGCTGACGATGCGGCCAAATCGGACGAGAGCAAGGCTGACGAGCCAAAGGACGCAGAAGAGGGTGAGGAGCCCGCAGAGCCCGAGCGCGAGCCTAGCGTCTGCGAGGATGCGTACATGACCGTCGAGGAACTCGCGGGGCTGCCGCTAATCTCCGGTGTGACCCCTGGAGTCGTTCCCGAGACTGGCGTGACCGCCACCGACGAGGGCCTGCTCAACGCGCTCGACATCGTGATCGAGCTTGACGAGGAGTTCAGCGCGCAGATCGCGACGATCAATGCCGCAACCGACGACACCACCGGCTTCATCCTGAAGAACGGCGTAGAGGTGGCCTTCGGCAAGGCAACCGACATCAGCAGCAAGGTCGAGGTGATCGAGGACCTGCTCAAGCAGCATGAGGGCAAGATCACCTACATCAACGTCAGGGTCGTCTCCAATCCCGTTTGGAGAGGGCTGTAGCCAAAGCGCAGCGAATGCGGCGCGCGGCGCGATGGGGGCATTTGCATGGATGGCATCCAGAACTGGCAGCTCGATCGATACGCGTCAATGATTCCTCCGGTCGAGCGCGATTCCAACAAGTACACGCGCGGCTCTTTGCTGGTCATCGGCGGATCGCAGAGGTACACAGGCGCTCCGATTCTCGCTGCGATGGCAGGATGCCGCGCGGGAGCCGGATACGTCACCCTCGCGGTTCCCGAATGCATGTCCAGCGTCGCCAGGGCGCACCTGCTCAGCGTCCCCGTCATCGGGGCGAAGAGCGCCGTCGATGTATTCGCAGCCGATGCGCTCGATGACATCCTCTCGCAGGTCAACCGCATCCACGCTGTGGTCGTAGGGCCGGGCATGATCGCATGCGAGAGCACGGCCACGCTTCTGCAACGCATCTTGGAGGGCATCGAGGCCCCGGTGGTCGTCGATGCCGACGCGCTCAACATCATCGCGTCGCATGCGCGCGGTCTATGCGAGAAGGAGTGCGCCGACGCTCTCGTCGCTCTCAAGGCAAGGGGAGAATCCGGCCTTCCGACGATCCTCACGCCGCATGCGGGCGAGCTCAAGCGCATCGCCACGCGTATGGGATTCTCCGAAGACCTCACTGGGCTCTCGGAGTTCGAGGCCAGAGAGCGCATGGCTGGCTTTGTGTGCGAAGAAACCCAAGCAGTAGTGGTTGCCAAGGGTCCGGACACCATAATATGCTCCAAGGAGCTTAGCATCCGCTCGTCGTTCGGCAACGCATCGCTTGCAACCGCTGGCACTGGCGACGTGCTCTCCGGCATCACCGGGGCCCTCTGCGCGCAGGGTGTCGAAGCATTCGAGGCCGCAGCGCTTGGTGCCTGCGTCCACGGTCTCGCCGGAAAGCTCGCTGGAGAGACGCTAGGCCAAAGATCGGTCATCGCAGAGGACGTCATCGAGATGGTGGCCCCCGCGATCGTCTCTCTCGAGGCATAGCGTCCAGATCGGCCCTTCAAACCGCGATTTCCCAGCTTGAGAGCGCATGAATCCGCATGCGTCAAAGCCACCTAACCGTAAGACAATCACGCATGCGGAAACCAAATTAAATCATTCATCTAAGCTCGATTATGTTGTAGAATAATATCGCATGTGTATATATACTGGCGCATACGTGCGTTGGTGCTTTCAATTCGACTATGAGAGGTGCAGATATGCTAGAGCCGTCCGGTAGTGAACATCTTGCTGTAATCAAAGTAGTTGGCGTTGGCGGCGGCGGTTCCAACGCAGTTAACAGGATGGTTGAAGCTGGGATCAAGGGCGTCGAGTTCATCGCCGTCAATACCGATCGCCAGGCTCTCCTGATGTCCGATGCCGACCAGACCGTTCACATCGGCGAGGAGTACACCCGCGGCCTCGGCGCTGGTGGAAATCCCGAGATCGGATGCCGCGCAGCCGATGAGTCTCGCAACGACATCCGCGATGCGCTCGCAGGCGCTGACATGGTCTTCGTAACCGCAGGCGAGGGCGGCGGAACCGGCACCGGTGCAGCTCCGGTTGTTGCCGAGATCGCCCGCGACGAGATTGGCGCGCTCACCGTAGCAGTCGTCACCAAGCCCTTCGGCTTCGAGGGTCGCAAGCGCACCCAGCAGGCCGAGGAGGGCATCGACCTTCTCGCCGAGAAGGCAGACACCCTCATCGTCATCCCCAATGACAGGCTCCTCCAGGTCATCGAGAAGAAGACCACGATGCTCGATGCGTTCCGCATCGCAGACGACGTTCTGCGCCAGGGTGTCCAGGGCATCACCGACCTCATCACCATCCCGGGTCTCATCAACCTCGACTTCGCGGACGTCCGCACCGTCATGAAGGATGCCGGCACCGCGATGATGGGCATCGGAATCGGCTCTGGCGAGAGCAGGGCGATCGATGCAGCCGCGCAGGCGGTCTCGAGCAAGCTCCTCGAGTCCTCCGTCATGGGTGCTCGCCGCATCCTCGTCTCCGTCGCTGGAGCGAGCGACATGGGCCTCATGGAGGTCTCCGATGCAGCCACCACCGTCACCGAGGCTTCCGATCCCGATGCAACGATCATCTTCGGCTCCGTCATCGACGACAGCCTGGGCGACCAGATCCGCGTCACGGTCATCGCAACCGGATTCTCCGACAAGGACACCCAGACCTCTCTCGACTTCGGCAACGCCTATCCGGCGCCTGCCATGCAGCCCAAGCCCAGCCCGGATGTCTATGCGTCCGACAGGTATGCGGCACCGGCACAGGGATCTCCTC
>JAFWGD010000003.1 GCA_017515355.1 Coriobacteriales bacterium | reverse complement strand
TCCTCCACGTTCGACATGCCGTGCGAGAACCACATTGCCGTCGCCGAGCTCGTCATCGAGCGCGCCAAGCGCCTCGTCGAGGTGGGCAAGGACGTCGTGATCCTGCTCGACTCGATCACTAGGCTCGCCCGCGCCTACAACCTCGGCCAGCCCGCCTCCGGTCGCGTCCTCTCCGGTGGAGTCGACTCCACCGCGCTCTACCCGCCCAAGCGCTTCCTCGGTGCTGCGCGCAACATCGAGCACGGTGGCTCGCTGACGATTCTCGCCAGCGCGCTCATCGACACCGGTTCCAAGATGGACGAGGTCATCTTCGAAGAGTTCAAGGGAACCGGCAACATGGAGCTCAAACTTGACCGCGATCTCGCTGACAGGCGCATCTTCCCTGCAATCGACCCGGTTTCGTCGGGCACCCGCAAGGAGGAGCTGCTCATGGACGAGCAAATCGCACCTCTCGTTTGGGGCGTCAGGCGCGTTCTGGCCAACCTCAACAACACCGAGCGCGCGATGGAGATGCTCATCAAGAGCCTCAAGGCGACCAAGGACAACAAGGAGTTCCTGATCAGGTCCGCCAAGAAGGCCCAGCGCAGCAACACCGGAATCGATCTGTAAAGGCGAGAGGGCAATCCAAAGGTGAAGGAGCTCATACTAAACAAGAACTTCTGCCTGCTCTTCTTTGCCAATCTTGTCACCGTAAGCGCCTATCTGCTGACGATTACGGTCATGGCGCGCTATGCGGTGGTCTCGTTCGCGTGCTCCGACAGCCTCGCCGGCCTCGCTGCCTCGATCTTCATGGTGGGAGGCTTGCTCGGCAGGGTGGTTGTCGGGCGGTACGCAAACATCATCGGAGAGAAGAACACCGCGGTCATCTCGCTTGGCGCGATGTTCGTCTTCCACCTGCTCTATCTCCTCACCTCGTATTCCTACGCCCTGCTGCTCGTCGTGCGCGTCCTGCATGGAGTTGTCTTCGGCGTGGGCGCGACGATCCTTCCCTCGCTCGTCCTTTCGAGCTTCCCGAAGGATCGCATGGGGGAGGGCACTGGCATCTACATGCTATCGACCTCGATCGGCACTGGCGTCGGCCCGATGCTGGGAATCTTCATCGGCAACGAGGTCAGCTTCACTGCGCTGTTCATCGTGGCCAGCATCATCACGGGCGCCTCGTTCCTCGCGGTGCTGTTCATCAGCTCCGGCAAGCGCGATCCCGAGCTCGCCGCGCAGGCAAAGGCGCAGGGCTTCACGCTGCGCAGCTTCTTCCTCCCGAAGGCTGCGCTCACCACGACATTCATGTTCCTGATGGCGTTTGCGTATATGGCGATCAACTCGTTCCTCAACAGCTACGCGATCGAGCTCGGCCTCGAGTTCTTCGCGCCTTTCACCTTCCTCATGTTCGCGACGGGCAACCTCATCTTCCGCCCGATCTTCGGGCGTGTGATGGATCGACACGGCGAGAACGTGATCGTCTACCCGTCGATCTGCATGCAGATCATCGCGTTCATCATGATCGCAAACGCCCATGGCCCGTTCCTGCTGGTCCTCAGCGGCCTGTTCAACGCTGCGGGCTTCGGAATCTCCCTCTCGATCGGCCAGGCGGTGGTCATCAAGAATGTCAGGCCGGAGCAGACCACTCAGGCGATAGGAACCTACTTCTTCATCTGCGATGGAGCGTCGGCGCTCTCGCCGTTCCTCATGGGATTCATCGTAGGTGGGTTCGGATACCAGGCGATGCTCTATTCCGGCGCTGGAATCTGCTTCCTCGCGATATTCGCCTACTACTTCACGCATGGCCGCAAGGCCAAGCGGCCTTTGAAGGGCGAGAACGCCTAGCTGCGATTCGTCTGTCCACCAAGGCTGTGGAATTCGCAGCGGATCCATGGCGAATAATCGCACCGCGATCGTGCGAGACAAGCGTGCTCCTTGCCCTATTGCGCAATGAAAACGGGCGGGTCGAAATCTAGACCCGCCCGTCGCTTTCGTGAAGCCTAATTGTTCGCCTAGTACCTGTTGTCGAAGATGTGGTTGCTCTTCTTCTCGCTGCGCGGGAGGTCGCCCATCTGGACCGCCTTCGCCTCGATCTTGATGCCGATGCGGTTCTTGAACACCTCGGTCACCTGCTCCTCGACGACCTTGTAGTCATCCTTGCTGACCGGGGTCTCGAAGAAGACGGTCATGATGTCGCGTCCGTTGAGGTGGTCGATCATCACCTGGTACTCGCTGCTTGCATCGCCGATGAGCGCGAGGACCTCCTCGACGTGGGCGGGGAAGATGTTGACGCCCTTGACCTTGATCATGTCGTCGGTGCGGCCGATTAGCGTGTCGATGCGCGGGAACTTGGAGCCGCAGGGGCACTCGCCGGGGACGATGCGCGTGAGATCGTGCGTCCTGAAGCGGATGAGCGGGGCGCCTTCCTTCTGCAGCGTGGTGATGACGAGCTCGCCGAAGGTGCCGTCGGGCAGGTTCTCGCCTGTCTTGGGGTCGACGATCTCGAAGTACACGTAGTCGTCCCAGTAGTGCATCTCGTGGTTGTGCTGGCAGTTGATGCCGATGCCGGGGCCGTAGACCTCGGTGAGGCCGTATATGTCGTAGAGCTCGACACCGAGCTCGTTGGCGATCCTGTTGCGCATCTTCTCGCCCCAGCGCTCGCTGCCGATGACGCCCTTGCGGAGCTTGATCTGGTCGCCGATGCCCTTCTCGGCGATGGCTTCGGCCAGCAGCAGCGCGTAGGAGGAGGTGGCGCACAGCACGGTGGACTCCATGTCGATCATCATGCGGAGCTGCTTCTCGGTGTTGCCCGGGCCCATCGGGATGACCATCGCGCCGAGCAGCTCGGCACCGAGCTGGAAGCCGATTCCCGCGGTCCACAGGCCGTAGCCCGGGGTGACGTGGATGCGATCCTTGGGGGTGAAGCCCGCCATCTCGTAGCAGCGCTTGAACTGGATGGCCCAGTCGGCGACGTCCTTGGCGGTGTAGGGGATGATGACAGGCGTGCCCGTGGTGCCCGAGGAGGAGTGGATGCGCACGATCTTCTCATCCGGCACTGCCGCCAGTCCCAGCGGATAGGCCTCCCTGAGGTCGTCCTTGGTCGTGAACGGGAGATTGCGGAAGTCCTCTTCGGTCTTCACGTCCCCCATGTCAATCCCTTCGAACTTCTTGCTGTAGAAGGGGCTCCTCTCCTTGATGGTGGAGAGCATCGTCTTGATCTGGCTGAAAGTCTCTTCCTTCATGTTCTCGCGGTTGCCTTGTTTGCGGACTCTTGCCGGCTTCCCGCTTCCCTCCTTCTCGGGTATCGTTTGCATTGGCCGCAGATGGCGCGCGCGTTCGGGCGGCGCGCTCTGCGATTTCCCTATAGCATAGCTATGATGGAATCATAGATGGATATTCGCGCTGTTCAGCGGGCATCTTAGGAGAGAAATGGTGAAGAGGCTATCAATGGGCAACGAGGCGATCGCGTTCGGCGCCATCGCTGCCGGAGTCAACGTTGTGAGCGGCTATCCGGGGACCCCTTCGACAGAGGTTCTCGAGACGATAGCGAAGAACAACCCGGGCGACATCCATGTGGAATGGTCGACGAACGAGAAGGCCGCCATGGAGATCGCCGCGGGCGCTTCCTACTGCGGGGCGCGCGCGATGGTGACTATGAAGCAGGTCGGGCTCAACGTGGCATCCGACCCCTTTATGTGCTCGGCGTACATCGGAGTCGGCGGTGGCCTCGTTGTGCTGGTCGCAGACGACCCGGGTCCGATCTCGAGTCAGACCGAGCAGGACACCCGCAGGTTCGCCAGCTTCTCCAAGGTGCCGGTATTCGACCCGATAAGCCCCCAAGAGGCCTACGAGATGGTCTCCGACGCTTTCGCTATCTCCGAGGAGTTCTCCACGCCGGTGATCCTGCGTACGACGACGCGCGTAAGCCACGGCGGCGCGGTGGTCGACATCTCCGACTCGCGCGAGGAGCGCGAGATAGCGGGGTTCGAGCGCAGCCCGAAGTGGATCGAGTTCCCGAGGCGCGCCTACCAGGCGCATTGCGAGATCAATGAGAGGTTGCCGATCATCGCGGAGCGCTTCTCGAGCTACAGGCTCAACGCGATCGAGGAGCTCGTCATCGGCGGCGACGATCCCACTTGGCGCATCGGAATCGCGTGCGGTGGCGTGAGCTATACGTACGTGCGCGAGGTGCTGGGGGAGATCTCCAAGTTCATCGAGCTGGGCGAGGCGGTCTCGGTCTCGCTGCTCAAGATCGCCACGCCTTTCCCATTCCCGGACGATCTCGGCGCGCGTTTCCTCGAGGGCGTCGACAACGTCATCTGCTTCGAGGAGCTCGACGGAGTGATCGAGGACGCGCTCATCGCGGTCTGCGGCAAGAGGCACATCGGCGTTGACGTGCACGGCAAGCACGATGGCTTCGTGCGCGCGGCGGGGGAGAGCTCCGTCGATGCGGTTGCCAGCGAGCTTGCGAGTTATCTCTCCAGGCTCGGGATCGGCGTCAAGAGGATGGCTGCCAAGCGCGAGGCCTCCAGCGACGGATTCGAGCTTCCCACAAGGCCGCCGGTTCTCTGCGCGGGTTGCCCCCATCGCGGCTCTTTCTACGCGGTGAAGAAGGCGATGCAGGGAAGGAAGGCGTTCTTCTGCGGCGACATCGGGTGCTACACGCTCGGCAACGCGCAGCCGCTCGACATGGTAGATACCTGCCTGTGCATGGGTGCCGATATCACCATCGCGCAGGGAATGAAGATCGTCGAGCCCGATGCGACCTGCTTCGCGTTCATCGGAGACTCGACCTTCTTCGCCTCGGGAATCACCGGGGTGGTCAACAGCATCTACAACGGCAACGAGATCAAGATCATCGTCTTGGACAACTCGACCACTGCGATGACCGGCCATCAGCCGCATCCGGGCACTGGTGTGCGTATGAGTGGCGATCCGTCGCGCGAACCTACGCCGGTTTCGATCGAGAAGGTTCTCGAGGCCATTGGCGTGACCCCTGTGCTCACGGTCGATCCGAACGACTTCGATGCCGCGTGTGCAGCGGTCAACGAGATCGTGGAGGCGCCATCGACCGCGGCAATCATCTTCAAGTCGCCATGTGCCGCGAAGGCGCGCTCGAACAGGATGGCACGCATCGATGCTCAGAGGTGCATCGGCTGCGGCAAGTGCATCCGCGAGTTGGGCTGCCCGGGGCTCTTCAAGCCCGGCGATAAGGCGATGATCGACGAATCGCTGTGCTACGGTTGCTCGCTGTGCGCGCAGATCTGCCCTGTGGGCGCGATTTCGATTGAGGAGGTCTAGATGAGGCAGATAGTTTTGGCCGGCGTTGGCGGGCAGGGCATCCTTCTGGCTTCCAAGATCCTGGCGAAGACGGCGCTCGATGCGGGCTATGACGTGCGCACCTCCGAGACGATCGGCATGGCGCAGCGCGGCGGCAGCGTGCTGAGCCACTTGCGCATCGGAGATGCAGGAGAGGAGATCTCGTCGGCGATGGTCTATGAGCAGGGTGCGGACCTGCTGCTGGGCTTCGAGCCCGGCGAGGCGCTGCGAGCGCTCCATCTGCTCTCGACGGAGGGCATCGTTGCGGCTTCGAACATCTGCATCGTCCCGACGACCGCCTCTGGCAGCGGGATGGGCTACTCGTTCGCGGGAGTCGACGCGGAGCTGACAAGGCTGCAGGGCGAGGGAGCGTTCGCCAGGTATCTGCGCGTCGATGCGCAGAGCGCTTGCGAGAAGTGCGGTTCGGCCAAGGTACTCAACACGGTTATGCTC